>JBILTA010000220.1:0-8158 GCA_044371785.1 Pirellulaceae bacterium
GGCATTCCGCAGGTGTCGAAAACGGCGAGACTTATGCTGGCAACGGAGGAATTGATGACCTGGGAGGTGGAATTGCGATTCAACCAACTGTAACCCAATTCTCCCAAGGCCCAATCCGTGCAACCGGCGTGGAAACAGATTTTGCCCTTAATGGCGATGACTCGTTTTTCGTTGTCAACCGTGAAGGCCAGCAGATGTTAACCCGCGCTGGCAACTTTATTTTCAACGCGCAAGGACAATTGGTCACGGAAAGCGGCGATACAGTTATGAGTACCGGTGGCAACTCCATCACCATCGATACAACCCAGCCCTATCATATAACGCCCGACGGCGCGATCGAACAGGGTGGTGCCAAACAATACTTAATGATCGGTAAACCGCAAGCCATCGGAGACCTAAGTCGAGTCGGCGACAACCTATATCGCCCTCTTGGCTCGGTCAATCCAGTACCACCAGAGGCCAGAAAAATCGTTAACGGGCATCTCGAACAATCTGCCATCCAGCCCACGGCGGCAATGATGGAACTGATCGAAGCTTCTCGCGCCTACGAAGCCAACGTGCGCATGATCCAAAACCAAGACAGCGTGCTGGGAACTCTTATCGGCAGAGTGCTCAGAGAATAGTAAACAGTCACTTAAAAGTACACTACGCAAAATCATTGATCCATAACATCGCTCAAGTACATTTGTACGCACAAAGTAGTCGAGGAGAATTGCCATGAGCGTTCAGGCTCTCTACACCGCAGCATCCGGTATGGATGCTATGCAAACTAAGCTAGATGTGATTGCCAACAATTTAGCTAACGTCAGCACTACGGGTTTCAAACGGGATCGGGCTAACTTCGAAGATCTAATGTATCGCAACGAAGTTTACCCAGGTATGTTTGACAACAACCAAAACCCCACCGCAGTAGGCACCCATATCGGCCTTGGTACGCGCGTGACCAGCGTCCAAATGGATCATCGCCAGGGTACCATTCAACAAACCGGTCGCGAACTCGATATCGCGATTGAAGGCAAAGGATTTTTCCAAGTTCAAGATCCGCTAACCCAAACAGTTCAATTTACTAGAGCAGGCAACCTCAACATCAATGCCAACGGACAATTGGTTCTTGGCTCTTCGTTGACCGGACGCTTGCTTGAACCTCCCATCCAAATACCACCAGATGCGACCTCAGTATCGATAAGTGCCAACGGCCAAGTCTCAGTTCGTCAAGTTGGCTCGATTGAGATGGTCCCCGTTGATCGGCTTACAATTGCAACTTTTATTAATCCCGACGGTTTACTAAAACTCGGCGAAAATCTCTATGCCCAAACGGACGCTTCCAGTGCCCCGCTACTTGGCAATCCTGGACAAGATGGCGCTGGCGTCATTCGCCAGGGAGCACTCGAGGCATCCAACGTAGAACCTGTTCAAGAGCTCATCGATCTCATCACCACTCAACGCGGCTTCGAATTGAATTCGCAAGCTATTCAAGCGGGCGATCAGATTATGCAACAGATCGCAAACTTGAGAAGATCCTAATGTCAGTGAGACTTCCAATGGAATCGAGCAATAATTTGCGACTGAGCGGCAAAAATATAAGTCGCAGGTATCTGACCTGCCTCCTATTGATTGTTTTGTGCTGCATCGTAAATCCGTTGGCTCACTCGCAAGAAACACAAGAATTTGTTCTGTTGTTTCGCAATAGCCCAAACCTTGAAGGAAGCCTTATTCGCTTTGGTGACTTATTAGAAGTACGTGGCCAGTCAGAAGAAGCAAAGCGGATTTATGACTTGCCTCTAGTGCCCGCACCTCAACCCGGTACTGAACTGCGAATCGCGAAAGAAGAAATCCTGCAACAACTTCAGATACGCGGGTATGATATCAGTCGTTTTCGGTGGTTGGGCGAAAGCGAGAAAGTGCTGAAGTCGGCTGTTCCCAATGACGCTTCGAAACTTCGCAACACAGCTAACCTGTTACCTGCCTTTGCAACCGATCGTAACTTCATACAAGCAGAGCGAAATCTCAAAGACGTTGTATCGAGATACCTTGCGGTGCAAAACTCAAATCTTAACGGAGCAACCATTCAATTCGATATCCCAAAGGAGCAGATTAACCTCTTCTTCCAGCGGCGAAATATTCGTCGAATCGGTGGGGGTGTTTCTCCATGGACGGGAGAGCAGACACTCACAGTCCAAGTGCTCGACAAAAATGAGCTCATCGAACTTCCGCTAAAAGTCTACATTCAGGCACCTGAAACTTACGTTGTTGCAGTGCGTCCTATTCGGCGAGGAGATATTGTCGAAATGGATGATTTGAGATTGCAGGCGATACCCGCAAGTAACGACCCAACCCAAGAAGTGATTTACTTCACTGACTTCAAGGATGTACTTGGAAAACAACTGCGACGCTCTATTTCCAGTGGACAAGCAATTCGCGAAGACGATGTCGGGCCACCACTTGTAGTCGAAAAGAATCAACTCGTACAAATCAAGGTGGTTATCGGCGGGGTCGAAGTTGAAACCGCAGGCCGAGCTATCACCGAAGGTGCAGTAGGTGATTTAGTACAAGTTGAAACGCTTAATTTAAAAGAACGTAAAAAACTCACAGCTCAAGTACTCGACACCAACAGCGTCCAAGTGATCGCGGCTGGAGTGAGTGCCACTAGACGATAACTCAGTGAGCCGTCTGGCCACCATGTGGCTCATTACTTTGACCGTGCCCCAAACCATACACTCGTTACGCGTACAGCGAGAATGAACATGTCACTTAAACCGATTTCGTTGATAATAGCGCTCCTAATATTCACCTGCGGAACTCAGGCTTTCGGCCAACAATCAAGCTTGTTCAATCGCCCAAGCCAAGCCACTACTCCACAAGGCTTAAGCTTAGCTAATTCATCTTGGACCTATGTCCCCAACCAACCCGTTCGTATCCTTAAATTACACGACATTGTCAGTATCCGAGTCGACGAACTGGCGCGTGGTACGGCGGAAGGCTCGACAAGCACACGTAAAAACGGTGTCTACGATTTGTTGCTCCGAAACTGGGTTGTCCTGAACGGATTTCGCGAAGCACAATTGACTCCACAGACGCTCGGCGATCCACGAATTCAAGGCCAAACAAATCAGCTATTTCGATCTGATGCTGATTTGGAAACGCGTGAGTCTCTCGCTTTCAATATCGCTGCTGAAGTTGTCGACATCCGGCCCAACGGTGTGGTACTACTGGAAGCTCGAAAATCGATCACCATGAATGACAATATCTTTGATACCACACTGACAGGCTTCTGTCGTTCCGACGACATCGGTCCAGACAATGTTGTCCTCAGTCGAGATTTGCTCGATCTCAAAATCGACAAGCAAGATCGCGGGCAAGTTCGCAATGGCTACCGCCAGGGTTGGTTTTCGCGTTGGCTCTCTGAACTAACGCCATTTTAATCGAGGAGCCAATGGCCTCATGAACAAATACACCAGCTTCTTGATACTTTCATTGCTTGCCCTATTTGGTACAGCCAATACCGTACGCGCTCAACATCGAGTGTCCGATATCTGTCGCTTAAAAGGGCAAGAAGAAAATACGATCCATGGCTTAGGCCTAGTTGTCGGCTTGAAAGGTACGGGCGATGGAAAAATGCTACCAACCACTCGCTCGCTCGCCCGTATGATGCAACAACTTGGCGGTCAGATTTCGGCCGACCAACGTGGAACTCTATCTCTGGAGGATGTCGACGACGCGGCCAACGTAGCCCTTGTGATGGTCACGGCAACAATTCCCGCTGGTGGAGCGCGGCAAGGAGACAAGCTTCACTGTCAAATAAGCGCTATCAATGCGAAGAGCCTAGTGGGTGGCGTGTTGATGCTCACCCCATTGCTCGGGCCTCGTGCCGATATGCCTGAAGTCTACGCCCTCGCCCAAGGACAAATCAGTATCCCTGACAAAACCATTCCAACTTTCGGAACGGTAAGCTTGGGCGTCAAAATGGAAACAGATGTCAACACTCAGTTTGTTGACAACGGCAAAATTACACTTTTGATCGATGCCGATCACGCGAGCTTCTCGACGGCAGCTCGCATCGAAGAAGCCATCAATAACTTCAACTCAAACGGACAAGGCGGATCAGGCGGCTATTCAGAACAAGTGGTCATGGCCGATGCCAAAGACTCATCGCGAGTCGAAGTAACGATCCCAAAGCAATATTTGCAGGCCCCTGTTAAGTTCATTGACTTGATCATGGAAATTGAACTCCCATTGCTTCGCCCATCCAATAGGGTTGTCATTAATGAACGTGATAAAGTTATCATCATCGGCGAAGATGTGCAGATCGCTCCGGTGGCAATCAGCCACCAAAATATCTCCATCAATGCGGGTCAACCGCTCCGATCCTTCGCGGGGCTGGATGCTCAAAATGGTCAAAATCCAAATCCCAAACTGAAGAGTCTAGTTGACGCTCTAAACGCCCTTGGAGTCCCCAACGAAGACGTGATTGCCATCATTCGATCACTAAAACGTCGTGGGGCAATTTACGGCGAAGTCATCATTAACTAATCATAGGTCGAAATATGTCGATACCATCGATCTCCTCGATAAACACTTCCGCCCAAATCGATGCGATGAATCGTCGTCAAATCGATACGTCGACTTCGCGACTCCTGAACGAACAAGCCACGACAAATCCCCAGAACGATGATGGTGAACTGAAAGAAGCTTTCCAAGACTTCGTGGGGCAAACCTTTTTTGGTCAATTGCTTTCTTCATTGCGAAGCACTCAAGGCGAGGTTGCGTACTTCAACGGTGGGCGAGCCGAAGAGATTTTTCGCGGACAACTAGACCAAGTTCTCACAGAGAAAATAAGTGATGCTTCAGCGGATAAAATCGCCGACCCTATGTACGATTTATTCCGACTCCCACGCACCTGAGCTCGTCCCTACGCCTATGTGATCCAGATAGCCCAGCACATTTTCTCCCAAACGCTGTTGGATAGAAAACGTCTGTTATTCGGACGATCAGTAATCGATCTCTTTGGGTGTCACAAAGAATTTCAGTTGAGGTTGACTCGAAAAAAACTGTCCCCAACTGCGCGACTCCGCCTCTAAACAAGCAATTGCTGCCGTTGGGAATAATGTATCTTTCAGGGTGAACTGATTCAACAATTCATACATTCCCGGATTATGTGCGACAATCATAACTCGCGAAACATCTACGGCAACTTGAGACGCAACAACCTTCAAGGTCTCAGGTGGAGCATGATAGAGGCCTCCTAATACTTCCATCGGCACATCCTTCGCAAGATAGCTAACCACTAACTGAGCAGTTTCTAGAGCTCGACAGGCCGTGCTACAACAGATCAACTCTGGGATGTAATGATTTTTGACTAACCATTCTGCCATTTCCGGAGCAGCTTTTTTGCCGCGAGTTGCCAACGGTCGATCATGGTCTGACATATTCGCATTGTTCCAACTGCTCTTTGCATGACGCATAAGCAATAGTTGGCGCTTAATGGGCTGGCCCATAGAATACCCCCCTTTATCGCTGTTTGCCGCTCAGTGAATAGAACTCTGGAGGCAACGAACGAATGTGCAAATCCCGTTGAGGGAACGCAATCGAAATATTGTGCTGTGCAAAAGTTTTATAGATCTCATTATGCAAATCATGCGTAGTCGGCAATCGAAAACTTACATCAGCCAAAAAAGCACGAATGGTGAAAGTCAACGAACTGTCTGCAAAAGCCTCGAAGGTGACGGTCGCCTCAGGATCACGCAAAACATTAGCATGCTGCTTAACAATGTCTTGTAGCAACTTATGGACCAACTCAACATCACTTCCGTACGCCACACCAACCTGCATGACCAAGCGATTCGTGCCATCGGATAGTGTCCAGTTGAGAATGCGCCCCGTAATCAGGTCTTTATTGGGCACAATCAGCTCCTTGCGATCCCAGTTTACAATAGTAGTCGAGCGCATACGTATCCGCGAAACCATACCAGTGGTATCGCCGATAGTGATCACATCTCCAACACGAATCGGTTGCTCGAATAGAACAATGAGTCCGCACACAAAGTTTGCAAATATTTCTTGCAAACCAAACCCTAACCCCACCCCCAGAGCGGCCACTAACCATTGAATCGATGCCCAGCGCAAACCCAACGACGCTAACACGACGACAACACCCAGTATCAATATCGCATAGCTGGAAATCGATGTGATCGCATAACGCATTGCCTTATCTAAGGGCAAGTTCTGTAGGAGGGCGATTTCCATCAAGCCAGGTAAGTTTCGACTGGCAATCACCGTCAATACAACAACGGGAATCGCAATCACCACGTTGGCTAAAGTAATGGCAATCCGATCTTCAGACGTGACGCCATCCACCGTCCATAATGTAACACTATTCAACATCGATACAGCTGGCAAAATACTCTTCCAAATAATGCCGATCGCAATCAAGCCAATTACAAACAACGAACTGGACACCAGGCGACGAGTTTGATCGTTGATCGCTGCAATATCAACATTCTGCTCATCCATAGGCAATAAACCTATCGACTGCGGATCTTTCTTAGCTGCTTCCTCTAGTCTCTGCTTCGCCTGTTGAATCATCAACTTGCGTCGACTCAACAGCAACCAACGCATCAACAAACCATGCATTACGATCAACCCAACTAAAGTCCACATTGTCGTGTGAAGACTTAGGGCGATTCGCTCCGCTGTGTAGTGAAAACCTATAAAACTCAAACCTGCCAAGGCTACTGGCGTCAATACCATGAGCGGAAACCAAATGAGCTTTAGCCGATCAATCCAACCATCGCGATTTTCATTTAGGAAGGAAGATAAAATTCCGCCATTGAGTCGAAACACTTGCGACAGGAAAATTGATAACAAGAACATAAGCACGATAAATAGCATCCGTCCAATGGACTCATCGCGTCGTGAGCCCGCTAGTTCATCAAACATGACGATACCGATGACCAACGGAATACCGAGATCGAGCCACCAACGCAAATGCGTTCGCAACAAATCCGTTCCCTGCTTCGGCCAATGTAAATGCCCTATCCCCAAGCCATTGGGACGAGAAATCTGTCGCAACAATTCCAAGGAAGCCAAGAAACGCCCCCCCGCAAGCAGTCCCATGCCCAACGCGGCAATAAAAGGCATGTCATTTCCAGCGACACTCAATCTCATTCCCAAGAAGACTAGCAGCATCGGAAAAGGGGCGGCAACAAGCAATGTCAACAATAACGCGCGAAACGTTGGCTCAAAGCTAACATTTGCCCGACGATTCACCTGCTCATTCAACGCGATCAATTGACGTCGAAAACGACTTTGATAGAGAAGTAGACCTATGACTCCAGCGCTAACCAAGACATACCACCATGGCTGACCTTTGAAATCCTGATAAACAAAATCAAGGACCGCAAGCCAATTGTGATAGTCCACCAAATACTGAAAAGCGTGCCAAGCACTCCTAAAGTCCGACTTATCTAAGTTCTCACTACTGCGAATCCACAAAATATGCTGATCAATGAACGTTCGATATTGCTCACTCAACCGCGCCAAACGTTCCTTTCCATCTGCTAATTGCAACAAATCGTTATAATACGCATCGGCTTCAGTTCGCATGCCCGAAAGAATCTTGCTCTCCTTTTCGAGCATGTCCTGTGTCTGTGCCAAAACTCCATCCGTAATTGGCTCCGTGGTGCTCGGTTCAATCTCCCCATAAATCAGAGCCCGATCGCGCTGGACAGCTTCTAAATTCGCTCGCCGATCTTCAAGATCGAAAATCAATGAATCTGCGACCTGCATTTCGTTCTGGTGTTTACGAATCTGACCGCGCAATTCAGAGGGATCAGGCAAGTCCTTTCGCTGCTCCCTTAACATCAATCCAACCCAGCTGTTAAAGCCTCCCAATTCTGGGCCCGACTGTGGCTTGATTCGTGCGCTCATACGCTGAAAACGCTCGTTCCATTGCTCAAATTCCAATTTCGAATTTGAGATATCTTGCTGCAGACTGGCACGCTTACGAGTGAGCTCTAACCATTTCTGCGCTCGATCCAGTAAGCGATCTGCAATAGAATGTAACAATGGAGGCGAATTCTCTTTCAACATCTCTGCCTCAGCCAATGCCAACTCTATGCCCAATGTTCGGCGTTTATTGACCACATCAGTCAGACGTTGC
>JBILTA010000221.1:0-8157 GCA_044371785.1 Pirellulaceae bacterium
TCGCTGTCGGGCAATCCATTCCCGATATGCCTCTATAGACTACACGTCGTCTTTTGAGCCTGGATGCGGCGGAATTGAGCTGTAAACCCTAGCCTCCGCTGCGCTCCAGCTACGGGTTAAACAAGCCCGTCTCCTCAATACTCTTTACTTCTTGCTCACTGGCGCAATGCGTTACTGGGCCTCTACTAATACGGGAGCCGTTTCTCGAATGGGTCGATTGCTCAAATAGATCGGTCGAAACAAGCCCCCCGCGCCTTGCCAATCCAAGATGCGAACGGCAATCGCTAACTTACCATCCTCGCTCGACTCCTTTGGAACGGCAAAGCTTTTTCGCAGCTCAAAAGCCGTCTGTCGCAACTCGCGATCTCCGCCACTGCCAAGCATCTTGCCATCAACATACAACTCAAAATAATCATCCGCTCCCGTAAAGTGGATATACAACGAACTCGTCTCAGTATCGCTTGAAGAGAGCGATTTCAAATCTTGTGGTACCTCAACTTCGGCGAAATACCATCCCCAGCCATCGAGTCCCGTGTATCCTTGAGCCTCCCAATGCCGATCAATGGCTATAGGTTTCCAAGCTGCACGATCATGATTTTGACTGAACCACTTTGCCTGAACACCTTCATCTTGTGCGTCCGGTGAAAAACGCCAATCCGCTTGGGCCAATGAAACCGCTTTCGAGCCAATCTCACTTTCAATCGCCTCCAGCCATTCTGTACTCAATGCTTTGACTGGTGTCGAATCATCTTGAATCGAAACGATCCAGGTTCGCAACAGTTCGACATCACTTACCTCCGCTCCATTGCCAAGACCTAAGGTGGAAGCCAACCAGCGTCCTTTACCGACACGACAATCAAACGCCAACAAATGCGAACGATAATACTTCAAGTCATGATTATCCCACAACAATGCAATGGGCGTTACTTGTTGCGTTAAAGGGCTATCAAACATCACAGGCCCCGACCAATCGAAATGCTGTAGATCACGAAACATTTCGCGCGGATAGATCTGCCAAAATGGGTGTTCGGCTCCAGCAATTGGCCCGCCACGCAAAAACCAATGTTCGCGCAATGCCAAACTTCCAGCGGAATTGTCGGGCAGCATAATCACACGTGCTCCAGCTTTGGCAGCTTGCCACAAACTTTGATCCCAGCTTCGGGTCAAAACAACGCGATCCATCGCTTGACCATCCCAAGGATGAAAAACAATTTGCTTTGTATCCATGTTTTCGCACAATACCTTCGCCGAATGGTGCGTATAAACATCTACGACCTCGGTACTGCGGCGCGGCATGAGCCAGAGATCCCAATAATTGCTGACTTGTTTATCTTGCACTTTGGCAACGGCCGTTAAACGAACTCGTTGCGGTGCCGAGACATCAGGCACGTTCAGCTGAACCTTTCCGATTCGTCGCCCTTCAGCATCGATCGCCCATTCTGATTGTCTCTCAATCAAAACTCTTTGGTCATCAACTCCCTGCAAGCTCCAGTTAAGGGACGTTGATTGAGCTTCTGGCGAGACACCAACCAAAACTAACTCCATGGACACATCATCGCCTGACACAAAACTACGGCGATCGTGAGGCGTCCTCAGCACCAACATCTGGTCTCGATGCCAATCAAAATCTTCAGGTCGCCATTTCCACTGATTCGCTCGATCGATCAAGCCCATCGAAGCCAACGGAAAATCGCGAATGACACTGACCACATAACCTTGATCGGGAAATCGATCTCGATAGGTTTCGATTTGAAATTTTCGCATGAGCCATGCATACCGTCTCGATGACTCTGGCAGCAGTTCCAATTCACCAGCCTTAGTGATCGCACGCAGCGAACTCGAATAATCCGCCAATGTCTCTGCCGATAGTGGTGCATGCACAGCAGCAGCGCCAGCGGCCGACAATTCTTCTCCAGTCACCCACGTATCACCAGCAATCGCCTCACCCAGTAATAGAGGCTTCCGTTCCCGGTCCATGATGTAACGATCCAGTTCCTCCAATTTATTTCGCCATGTGTGATTGTTGCCATAGGGATGATCATCATAGAAATCAGAAACTCGATTCCATTGAATCCAGCTACTATCATCTTCGACCACTGCACCTGGAACTTCACGATGCGCCAGATCATATAACTCTTGAATCACCTTGAGATCGGCCCCCGGTCCTGTCTCACAAGTTAACGAACGGACCAAAACAGAGGCATGATTGCGATCATAATGAAAGAACTCGCGAAACTCCTGTTTCAAATCCAAGAGCTTCTTCTCGGAAAAGTCTGGATGCCAAGTAGGATATTCCATCCAAATCAACATCCCCATTTCGTCGGCTATTTCCAAATATCGTTTGGGTGGAACCCACAAACATATCTTCATTAAATTGAAGCCACGCAATTTGGCTTGTTGCAATTCATCACGCATCCACTTCTCATCAAGAGTCGGCGACAAGCGTGGCGGCGCATAGCCCCAATTCAACAGTCCACGTACAGCCAACGGCTCGCCATTGAGCAATAACTTTCTGCCGTCGGTGCGAACTTCTCGTATGGCAGCCTTCGTCGTCCAAGAATCAAGAATCTTGCCGGTTCGCTGGTCGCTCAAGCGAAACTTAAGCTCATATAGAAATGGATCCGCTGGACTCCAGCGCTTTATGAGCTCCGGCCGATAGATATTGGAAGCGATTCGAGTGATAAACTCTTTACGATTCTCAGAACCACTCTCAGCATTTTGACTCCACGCAAGTTGCTGCCATTGCAGATCTTTGCCCAAGCCATTGCTGAGCTGAAATTCAACTCGATAATCGTCGCGATTTCGGTCCACAGGAAGAACAACGGGAACTTCCAGCTCCAGCTGATCGGCTCCTCGATAACCGCCAACACGCAGCGAAGCGTCATCGATTCTGGCTTCTGTTTTCTGGCCTATAAGTCGAACGGATTTCCAGATACCACCGAAGTGCGGCACGACAATGGGCAAGAAGCCCTGCGTATTATGCCCAACCAGTTCATCAAGTTCGATTTCAATTTCGAGCGGCTCATGCTCCCCGCGCTTTTCAACCCAGGCTGTTATATCACAACGAAAGGGTGTCCAAGCACCGAGATGCCGCCCCACTTCATATCCATCGAGCCTTACGATTGCAGCTGTCGCAGCGCCATCGATCTCTAGCCACCATTGTTGATAGTCTTCGCGGGGTAATGGTTGGTTGAACTTGGTTCGATAAATGGCCCGACCATCAAATCGTTCGCCTAAGACAGCCTCCCACTCACGCCCTATCTCAATCGGCACGACTTTATGAGTTTCAACTTGGCTCTCTTTCCCATCAATGACTTCGATGGTCCAACCTTTATTCACCTCGACATAGAAGCGGTCTGTTTCCGTTTCGCCCCGCTCGTCAGCAGCCCAGCCCTCAGCAACCCAGGCCGAAATAGCAGCCAAACAAACCAACACGCAACCAATAGCGGGCAAGCAGCGCAGCGAATGAAGCATGGTGAGGTTCCAATTCAAGGTGGGAATAGTCATTCCCATCTTAACATGAAACGCTCTCTATTTGTGGGCTAAACGTCGATTGATTTCATTCAAGATCGGCTCAATATTGGCAACACTATCGATGACAAAGTCAGCACCGGCGGCTAGAAATGTTTTTTCTATGGCAGTCCGTCGCGAGATTCGCTCATCCGGCGACAAAGCCTCAAGCTCCGCTCGAGACAATCCCATGCTGTTTCCCGTCTCGATAACTCCAACGGTCCAAGCACCCGCGTTAAGGCCCGCCTGTATGCCCACGATGGTGTCATCAATCACCACCATCTCTTGCAGAGGATAAACGTCAACCGCTTCGGCAGCTCGAAAAATCATCCACGGTGCTGGGCGTCCCGCGCGGGCATCTTCCGCACACAAGACAACTTCGGGAGCATATCCCTGTTTGGCAGCTTCCGCCGTAACAACCTGCATCAACTCACGAGTGTATCCTGTGGAAGATGCCATACGAATACCGCTTTTCTTCAGGCGATCAATTACTTCGACCACCCCCGGAATCATTTCCGAATGTTGCACGAGAACGCTCTTCTGCAGAGGCAAAAATTCCGCATACAACGTATCGATATCTTGTTCTGTTGGAACATGTCCGCACTGCTGTTCCCAGAGTTGGCTTATCCTCGGCAAACGAATCACGGCTGAAATGTGATCACGCTTAGCCATTCCCATTGGACCACGCGCTTCAGCGGTAGTAACATCGACCCCTTTTCGCCGAAACACTTCCGCAAAAACTTCGGCAGGTGCGCGACTCCCAAAATCGATGGTTGTTCCAGCCCAATCCAACATCAAAGCTCGCACTCTTCTGCCTGCCATGACTTCTACTCCCAAGAATTCAACTAAAATACCCAAAGTTACCTGGACCGCCAGAATTTTTCTGCGATTCCAAAGGACATGGTCATTCCACTACCACCTAGCCCGGTGCATGCGAAAACGTCGCGAATCGGTTCGTATTCAAAAACGTAGCCACTATCCAGCTTGGCATAAATCCCATGCCAACGTTCGACGACGTTCCATTGCGGCAGATCGAGCCAGCGTTTCAATTCACGAGTGATCAAGGAGTCAATTTCATCGCTATCAAACGGCTCAATCTCATCATCGTATAGATGCGAATCACCAAGAATGATTTCACCGGTATCATTCTGCGATGCCATCACATGAATCCCAAAACGATCCAATTCGGGTGTCTCCGTAGCAATCCTCTCCTTGAGTTTGCCCAACGACGGACATACCTGAAAGTTCTTGTAATGCCTCAACGTCAAACCGCTTGCCAAGTGTGTGCCGATACGAAAATCTTTAGCGGGCGAGGCCAATCTGAACATCTGCAGTTTGCATTTTCGCATTCCTGCCGATTGCAAAATTTCCGGGAACAAGGTTTCAAAATCAGCTCCACTGCAAACAATCGTAATATCGGCAGCCTGTTTTTTACCATTCGCTAAATGCGCGCCACTGGAATCAACAGAGTTAACTTGTGTACCAAATTGAAACTGTACGCCATACTTTTCGTGAAGCCAGGCGGGTAAAGCACGAATCGTTTTGGGTGGATTCACGCACACTTCGGTATGACTGAGCAATCCTCCTAATAAACCCTGAGCACGAACGGCAGGAGAGCGTTTCACAACCTCAAATGGTTGAACCAATTCGCATTGGTAACCGAGTTGTGCGCTTTGAGCGGCGAACTCTTGCAGAACGCTCCATTCATCCTCTCGATAAGCAACATGCATCGAACCGCAGGGGTTGGACCAAATCCCAGCCGACTCGGTCGCCTCCAGCCATAACGCTCGACTTTCCAGGGCGATTTCCAGCGACTCGCCTGGCATCTGCCCAATGGGCCAAACCATCCCGAAATTGCGGATCGAAGCTCCGCTCGCACGAGAACTCCGTTCAATCACCGTAACCGAATGCCCCCGTTTCGCAGCGGCCCAGGCATGGGCTAATCCGAAAATCCCAGCCCCTATTACGACGACTCGCACGATGATTTTTCTCCAATGTTGGCTTCGGGGGAACGACTTTTTTCTACGAGTCACTTATCATGCCATAAAGCGAGATTGTTACCACACCTCCCCTGCGTTCTTAGTCATTTTTTCATCGCTGAAGAAAGCGCATTTGGATGACAACCAACTCCAAGCCCCGCAAAGCGACCAACGTCCCTAAGATTCCGACGTCATGGTTGATACTCCTTGTATTTTTGGGAATCCTCTATTCCCTTTTTCAACCCTGGGCCAATTCCCGTTTGGGACTAAAACTCCCTTCCATCCCCGAATTGATTTCGGCAGACAGATCGCAACCGACACAGCGTCCTAAACAGGAAACACAGAGTCCTAAACAGGAAACAGAGCGTCCCAAGCAGGAATCAGAGGGCCCTAAACAGCAAGCGGAGAAAAACGAAACTCGGCCGATTGAATCAAGCGATCACGAGTCGACCTCAAAAAACAACACCGAAGCGTCACCGTACGACTTTCTTAAGAATGACGGTTCAGAAGTCTATATTAGCAAAGCGGGGCTGAGATACACACGTGGTAGTGAAGAGGGACATCGCATCAAACATTTAGCAAGACATCTCGAAGATATACCAAACCGAAGTGGAAGCCATGGTGTGTTTGAAGGGGGCTGGCAAGTAACACTACAACGCATTGATGATGCCTATCGTCGCTCCAAACAAAATGACGCCAAGACCAAGGTTCGCAAAGAAGAGAATCGCTCGATCATCGAAACCGAGTTTAGCGAGCCGATTGGATATGTTGGCGGCAGAGATGGTGCGAAAAAAGGCAACCCCGCTACCCGCCGATTGCGATTGGTCACCGAAGGGGATCGCTTCATTACAGCATTTCCTTATTGATGAATGTTAATGCGATCAGAAAGCAAGTAAACGATGAACGAACCACAACAAACTTGGTCACTTGGCCCATGCCCCATTTGCGAAGGTGGCAATTGTCGCGTCCGTTGGTGTACGGGTGCTGCACCAGCTCTCCCCATTGTGCTGTGCGATGAATGCGAAGCATTTTGGACATCCCCTGACACGACGCAACCGCACGGATTTATCGATTCAGAAAGCGGTAGGGTAGGGGAGAGCAACTGGTGTGCTTGGGGCACACAGTCACGGTGGGCCACGCCAGATGAGGTCACCCTGCTCGGATGGGACCGCCCATCCGGTCCAATCTCCACCGATTGGGTATTTCCAACCGTAGATTCGACTCTGTCTGAGGCAATTTCGTTTTTTGTCGACAGCCCATCGATTACAATTACAGGACCAGACTTTACAGTCCAGTCGCAGATTTTAGGCCCTACCCAAGACGAATCCCCACCCACTAAAGATCCATGAAGAATCGCGCCATGCTTCGCTTCCGTCAGGTGTTCCTGTCGACCGTTTGGGGACTCACTACCACAGCCTGGGGCTTCGGCCAAGAAACGACACCACCCACGGAAGCACCTGCAGCCAAAACACCTGCTGCTGGCCACTCGATGCATGGCGAGGCCTTCAATGAAGGTCCGCGTTCGGCCGCCTATTTGATGGCTGGGATGGGCAAAGTCAATTTCCCTGTAACCACCGCGAGCCCACTTGCACAACGATTCTTCAACCAAGGCATCGCCCAACTACATGGCTTCTGGTATTTCGAAGCTGAACGCTCCTTTCGTCAAGCATCAGCGATCGATCCAAACTGTGCTATGAATTATTGGGGTATGGCTCTAGCCAATACCAACAATAGAGGCCGCGCACAAAAACTCATCGAAGAAGCCAAGAAACGACACGCCCAAGCATCTGCTCGTGAAGGAAAATATATTGATGCATTAGCAAAGTATTTGACCGACGAGAAAGATGAAAAGAATCGTCGCAAACCTCAACAACGTATCCGAGAATATCTCCGTGATTTGGAAGATATCGCGCTTGAATTTCCAGACGATGTCGAAGCTAAAGCCCTAATCACTCTCAAGCTGTGGGAAGGTGAACGGGAAGAACTCCCTATCGAGAGTTTTTTGGCGGCAGATGCTTTGCTCGATGAAATCTTCAAAGCTAACCCGATGCATCCGGCTCACCACTTTCGCATTCACTTGTGGGATGGTCGTCGTCCAGTGAAAGCTCTTGACTCGGCAGCCAAAGCGGGACCAAGTTCGCCTGGGATTGCGCACATGTGGCACATGCCTGGCCACACGTATTCCAAACTAAACCGCTATCACGATGCCGTTTATCAACAAGAAGCGTCTGCCCGCGTCGACCATGCGCACATGATGCGTGATCGCCTCCTGCCAGATCAAATTCATAATTTTGCTCACAACAATGAGTGGCTCATTCGCAACCTACGATTCGTCGGACGCGTAAAGGATGCATTATCGTTGTCGAAGAACATGATCTCGCTTCCACGTCATCCCAAATACAACAACCTTGGAGGCTACGGCAGCACCGGTTATGGTCGACGCAGATTGATGGAGACTCTGGAAGCGTATCGACTTTGGGATGAAGTACTGAAACTCAGTGACACGGTCTATTTCGAACATGATGGCTCGCTTAACGAACAGCTGACGAACCTCCGCCTAATTGCAGTAGCCAAACTGCATAGAGGCCAAGTGGCCGATGCAGAAGTCAACACACTAAACGACTGGGTTAAGACGAGAGACACAGATATTGCCCTGTTGTCCGAAGAA
>JBILTA010000222.1:0-8131 GCA_044371785.1 Pirellulaceae bacterium
CGGAGGTCGGACAAGCGGACAGTTAAAGCCTGGCAGAAGTCCAAGGGGGGCGTCCGCAGGACAGGATAGGCAACATCTTTATTGCAATGGAATGAGACATGCAATCATCAGACGCATTCGGAACGGTATCCAACCCAGTTGTTAAGGTAGAAGGAGAGTCGCGATTCGAAACCAATAACGGTTCATTAAATGGTCAAGTAACCAGCACCCCTCCTCGTAACGAAAATGAGAAGAAGCGTCTGGCGATTGAATTGGCCAACTTCGAAATGATGGCGAAAGAAGCGCGTGAAAAGTTAGTGATGGGTGGCGATGTCGCTAGCCGTGCCGCTCAGGTGTATCAGGTCGCCCAACAGCTATTTGCAGCCGCTCCGACATGGATGGCCTTTTATCGCGAGATCTTGAGCAACAACGGTGTGGGCTATCAGCTGTTTCCAAAAGACGAGTATCGTCAGTTCGAAGCGACTTTCGAGTTTAGTGAAATTCAAAAGATGATCACCGTTCTGCGTGCTGGCTCTTTGCCAGAGAACGACCCAATGGAATCGCTGCGTATGATCACCGTACGTCTGCCACTTTCGCTGCACAAGACTTTGTGCGAAGAGGCAGAGAGCCGGGGCGTAAGCGTCAATCAGCTTTGCATTAGCCGCTTGTTGTGCGCGATTGCCGATGACTACATTCCAAGTTCCAACAAAGGTCGACGCGGTCGCCGACCTGGTCCACAAGGTCCGCGTCGCGAACGCAATGGTCGAGTGGAAGATATGACAGTGATGGAAGGTAAGATGGGACGAAATGACGACTCGCTCAACAGCTAGTCGGATTTACCGAGTGCACTTTGGGGTGAATTAGGGACCGAAAATGGTGCAAGTGGCCGTTTGCGCCTTTCGGTACCCCCAAATTTTGACAGCCCATGAGCAAATGAAAACGACGAATGTCCAGACCGGGGCGATGCTCATAGGTTGGGGCGAGATGAGAAACAAAAAATGCCGGAATGATTAATTCCGGCATAGGCGTCGTGTTCACTGCAAAGAGACCTGCGTCAAATTGTCTCCACTAAAGGCGAGAGATACAAAGCAGGTCGTACGCACGTCAAATTAGCGTTTGGCAACTTTCTTCTTTGGGGCAGCTTTTTTGGCTGCGACGGCAGTGCCCGCTTTGGTGGTTGTTTTCTTCGGAGCAGCCTTCGGGGTAGATTTCTTAGCAGCCAGGCTCTTGGTTGCAGTTGCCTTTACCGGTGTAGCCTTGGCAGCAGCAGCTTTAGGGGCAGACTTCGTGGCTGCTTTAGCAGGGGCGTTCTTGCTGGTTTTGGTGGTGGAAGTCGATTTCGATTTTTTGCTTGACCCAAATACTTTTGACCAGCCGTCAGCGTATTTGTTGTTCGTACCGACTCGAGTGATAGTCACTGTCTAATTCTCCTGAGTAAAACAAAACTGTCGTCCCAACACAGCAATCACCGTGATTTGGCTGTGTATCGACAGTGTAAATAGCGACTGATTGTCAGCGCACCATCGCGCGATCTCGATTTGTTATCGATTTCTCGCGTTGCGGTCAACCCTTAACTGATCGTCATTATGTCAAATCAGTAAAACTGTTCTCTTCGCAGGCGTCTGACATCGGTCTCGCTTTTCCCATTGGAGGAAATGAAAACGTGTTTTCTTGAAGATACCCTTGGGCTAGTTCGCGACTTTTAGCTCTGTTGCGCGGAAGGGTGGAGGTTCCGGCAGTTTGAAAAACAACAGGACTGTGTTGCCAGGGAAATTTGTCAGTGCCGTTTTGTAAGGAGTCAGTTGTTCTGCTTCAAAATCGCGGTAGGTAGCGAGGGCTTTTGTGCGTACTTCTGCGATTTTTTGTTGGTCGGCTTCCCTTAGATCTGGTGCGTTGATTAGGTCTACCAGACGCAAGCTATTGGATGGAGAGGCCGGCGATTGGAGGAGGTCTTCTAATGTTTGAGCGGCTTGCAGTTGTTCGAACCACACTCGTTTGGAGCGAAAAGTTTGTCGGCCTTTTTTCCAAAGTTCAAGTGTCTGGTTCACATCGCCGTTCGAAGAGGCTGTCTCAAGATAGCCATCTAGGACCGAATAGCTAGAATCCAGTTGGGCAGCCACGCTGGGCCAGTCGCGCTGGATTCTTTTTTCTTGATCGGAAACGCCTTGGTACACGAAAAGTCCCAAGGGGATCGCGATAAGAGAAAAGGCCATAAAGATTCCAAGGCCCCAAGCGACCTTTCGACCGGATATTCCAGGAAGGGATTGGGGTGTCGCCCCCTTATCGGTGGAAACGCTGGTTCGATCTTTCTCGGGCTGGGCGGAAGGGGTGGTATTATTCGGCTTCATATTCGGATCCATAGATGAATGACGCCCCAACATGGATTACACTGGCGTCGCTTTTCCTCTCCTTACTCCTTGGAGTTCAACAATGACGAAACATTTTGGGTGGCTTCTGTGTTATGGATTGGTTGGAATCATATCCTCTTTTGCAGCAGGAAGCGTGATGGGACAAAACTATTTAGGGCGGATCGAACGAAATGATCCTGCTTTGGACAAACTCTTGCCCAAGGATAGCCAATTAGAGATCCTAGCGGATGGATTCACATGGACGGAAGGACCGTTATGGCGTACCGACCAACGCGGTGGCTATCTGGTCTTCACCGATATCCCGCGCAATTCCATTTTTAGCTGGAGGGAAGGGGAGGGAATCAAACTCTTCATGAATCCCTCGGGCTATACGGGTATCGACTATTATGGTCTCGAACCAGGCGCTAATGGATTGCTTCAAGATAATGAAGGCCGCTTGGTCATGTGTGAACATGGCGATCGGCGTGTGAGCGTTTTGACTCCGAGCGGTGGCAAGAGAACTTTGGTTGATAACTACCAAGGCAAACGGTTGAACAGCCCCAATGATGGAGTGTGTAAATCCAATGGTGATATCTATTTCACGGATCCTCCGTACGGCTTACCAAAGCGATACGACGATCCTCGTCGTGAGCTCGATCATTGTGGCGTTTACCGAATCAGCAAAACAAACGGTGAGTTAACATTGCTTTCAACCACTTTGGCTCGCCCAAACGGCATCGGATTTTCGCCTGACGAGAAAACTCTTTACGTAGCCCAGTCCGATCCCGAAAATCCGATCTGGATGGCGTTTCCCGTAAAGGAAGATGGAACATTGGGTGAAGGGAAGGTATTTGCCTCCGCGAAAGATCGCGTGATCAAAGATCCGGGGCTTCCCGATGGTATGGCAATTGACCGTGAAGGAAATGTTTGGGCATCGGGGCCAGGGGGTATTTGGATTTTCTCACCCGCAGGAAAGCTACTCGGCAAGATATTTACGGGCGAACGAACCAGCAATTGCACCTTTGGCGAAGATGGCAAAACTTTGTTCGTGACTGCCGATACCTACTTGTGTCGCATTCGAACTTCGGTTGTTGGCACTAAAGTGGCAGGCGTCAAATAGTTCGCCTGTCGTTACTTCGAGGTCTGCTGAAAGTTTACTTTCTCATCGCTGCCATCGGATCGCTGTGTGCGTAATCGAAGACAAACCATTTATCGTTTTCTCGATATAGAGTTACTTTGACGTAGCGCGGCACTCGGTACTGTTGCCCATCCACCGTTAAGGCCACGATCACGTTGAATTCAACAACGGCTCGTGGCCTTTTTGTTTGCGCATCGATTTCTAACGAATGGATGGATGTAACTCGGGCTTCGCTGAATTGATACTTGGGTAGTTCGGCCCGGGCAGTTTGAATGGCGTTGTCAGCAGCGGGATGAATAGCAGAGATCGCTTCATCTCTGCGATTGTTTTCCAAATGATCGGCCACTTCATCGAGACGCGCGAGTATTTCTTCACGATAGGTAATGACGTTATGCTCTATCAGCAGGAGTAGAGCGGTGGCAATTAGCGCCCCCGCCGCTGTCCAAAGAGCATATTTGTTGGCGGTATTCACCCAGGCTACCACCGCGATAACGACGATCAATAATCCACAGATTCCCAGATAAATCGGACTTTCAAAAAAGAAGCTCATAGCTGCTGTCCTTGTGCTGGAGAGTCGTCAAAGAACCGATGTGTGGAGTGGTATGGGTATGTGTCGTTACTCTCCTTTACCTTCACGGAGATTTTTGAAGTAATCTCGCGTTTGATCTTGCCGAGAACGGGGAAGCTGTTCACTTTCGAGTGCTTCAGCATCTTCGATGACTGGGTTTTCCAGGGCCTTTTTAACCTCTTCGCGCGATACGCCCTTCTTATTGGCGCCACCCGTTTTGCCACCAGAAACAGTTTCACCCTTTTGCATTTTGTCTCGTAGTTGGGACTCGTAGGTGTCGGTCTCATTTTCCTTTTCAGGTCGATCACCGGCCCCCTGCCCTTCTCCCATTCCCTCCCCTTCGCTTTGCGCCCCTTTTCCTTTACCACCCTGTCCTTGTTTGGAATTCTCGCTCTGTTGAGCTCTAGACTTGTTGCCTTTGGAGCCAGGCTTATTGCCGTTCTGCGAAGACGAGCTATTTCCCCCCTGGCATTTGGAGCACCCTTCCCCTTTGCATTCGTCGCATTTCATCGACTCTTTGCTTTGTTCAAACTCTTCCAGCATCTGATCTAATTCATCGGATTCTTGAGCTTGCTCGGATAGCTCTTGCAGTTGTTCAGAGAGTTGTTGCAATTGATTGGCGGCTTCGGAAGTCTGGCCGCTCTGCATACTTTCCTTGGCATTGGCTAATTGCTGCGCGATCTCTTGCAGCTTCTCCATTTGTGCATTGCTGCTTTCAAGTTTATCGAGTTCGCGTTGAAGTTCGGCGGCTTGCTGTGAATCCCCAGCGTTCTTAGCTGCTTCTAATTTCTTTTCGAGTTCTTGTTTTTGAGCTTCATTCTTATCGCTTGCTTCCTTTAGAGCCTTTTCCATTTGCTCAAGTTGTTCCGTCAGTTTTTGTTTTTCTTCAGGTGTCAATTGATCTTTGAGTAGCTTGTCGCGCAATTGCTCAACTTGTTCTTTTGCGGTATCAAAGTCACCCTGTTCCATGGCTTTGGCAAGTTCCTCGGCGGGGCCATCTGCTAGGTCCTTAAGCTTGTCCAAGTTTTTTTGTAAGTTTTCGCCTGCCCCAACTTCTTTGCGTCGTTCTTCCATTTTTTCTTTGAGGTCGTTCAACTTCGACAGAACATCGGATTTTTCCAGAGTTCCTTTTTTCTGCAGTTGATCCAGTTCACTTTCTAGCTGCTTGAACAGCTCGGCCGTTTCGGTAAGGCCTTTCTCTTCCGCTTCCATTCGCTTCTTTCGCAATTGTTCCAGTAGCGGATTGGTTGCATTTTTAACTTGCGTTGCAGAGGTTTGCGAATTCTGTAAGGCTTGTTGTTGGGCTTCCGATATAGGATTGGGAGCAAACCAAAATATGGCTAAGCAGGCGGCTGGCAATAAGGGCCACAAAGCAGGTCGAGTCACGCGAATCGGGAAGTTGTCGCGCAGATCGAGCGTTTCAGCTTTCTTCAAAGCATCTGCTTGAAGGGCAACAGCCAGAGGTGAGTCGCTTTCTGTGGTTTGTAAAGCGAGGGCCGATGAAAGTCGTTCTTTGAGTCCGTAACGACGATCAATTTCCATCGTCGCTTGCATCAAAGTGGGACGATGACCGATAAGCCAAATCATCGAATGGATAACGCTAGCCGAAAGAGCGACCGCGATGGATGCCACAAACCACGTAGTACCATCCACACCGATCGGCCATAACTTACTGACCGCTATCGCGATGCCAGCCAAGCTCAAGTAGATCAGTAGGTTTTTCGGAACGACTTCTAACAGTCCGTTGAGGATCAAGCGACGGCGTGCTTTTCGGGCAAGAAGTTCGATCTTCTGCATTTTGGCATCAATCCGATATGGTTATTTGGACCTACACATTTCTGATTATAGGGGAACCGGATATAGGTCGTAAACAAAAAAAGGGCGGACCGGATCGGTTCGCCCTCACTTTTGGTTCTTAGAAATTTCGTCGTGAACGTTAAAAGATTGCCGCTTCCGCATCCGCAGCAATATCCTCGTCAGGGTTATACGGATGGAAGTTGCGAGCCACACGTTTGGCAACGATGCTCAAGAATAGTCGACGGAACGTATTTTCGTCGGTTCCGGTCGTCGGTTGCCCACCCATGCTTGGGAAGGAAAAATTCTGCATCGATGGTGCGCGGTAGGCAGGTTTGTTCCCTTTGCCGACCTCGTAAACAGTGGTATAGCAATCGCAGCGTCCGCGGAAAAGGGTGTCGCCATCTTTCAGTTGCAAACCGATCAGTTCCACTGCGACCACATAATCTGCTTTGACCCCTTTTCCAATCGCTTCATAATCGACATCTTCCCAATCTTGTTCGTTGGCCCAGCGCTCGACTTGGCTTTGAGGTACCAACTCGATGTCTTTTACTTTTTCGGCCATGATCTCTCGGATATTTCTTCCCAGAATGACCACGGGCATGTCATTCATACCCGATTCGCTGTTGACCACTACTGCCACGCGTTTTCCTTCCAGTTTGTCGAAAGGAGCTGGCACGTTGCGACCGTGAATAATATGCATGATATTCGCCATCAACGAGACGCAGCCTGTGCTGCCGACGGTTGATAATAGCAACAAGCCTGTAAATGCCAGGGCCAGACGGCGGCTGATCGATAGCTTGTGATGATCTTGTTTGACCTGATGAAACATCCCTGTTTCCCCAAATGTGATCGGTTGGATTGCTTGATTGGACTGGCGATTCAATCAGAATATTGGACGTCTGAATTGAATCTGCCAAATCCAGAAGAGAGCGATAACAAATATCACCAAACAAAACCAGAGCAATGTGAAACGGCTGAGCCAATTATTCTCTGTTGCGACGCCAAGCCAGGCTCGCCAGGCGCAAATCGGAATTGCAAGCATTGAAGTAATTCCCAACAAAGCACCACCAGGATTGCTGCGAAAAGAGTTAAGCCAGGAACCATGCATCAGGTTTGACCAAGAGGTCGTCATTCCACACATGGGGCAAGGGATTCCCCATAAAACAATGAAAGTGCAATCGGGGAATCCGAGTTGATGATGTGTTCCATAGCCGCGTGGATCAGGCTGGAGAGTCCAAGCAATTATTAGTAGGACCGTTAAGCCAGCCGATAAAGTGGCTAAGAAGAGGCGCAGCCATCTGGGGATCTTGTCAGGTTGACGCGTCGAGTGGCTTGGATTGGGCGAATCGGTTGGATTAGGAACTCGCAAGTTCATTTTCACGCACCACAATTCGACCTATGGCAGTCGCCAAACCCGTTGTACGACAGGCATCGACATAGGTGCCTGAGAGTCGGACATCTTGAGTACCGACCGCAAATGTGACTGGATTTAGGGTCAGAGTTGCCTCGAGAACCGGTTCGATTTTGCGTCCCAAAATACTCTCGAATGGGCCTGTCATTCCGATATCGCATTGGAAAGCCGTCCCTTTGGGCAAAATCTGTTCGTCTGCCGTTGTTACATGCGTGTGTGTCCCCAGGACGGCTGTCACGCGGCCATCCAGCATGCGACCCAACAGCTGTTTATCGCTGGTCGCTTCGGCGTGAAAGTCGATCAGGATAAAGCAGCGATTCTGTTTTGGATCTTTGTTTTCTTTGGCAATCAACACAGCTTCGTGCTGTTGGATTTCTTTAAGCACCCTTTCGGCAGCGTGAAATGGGCAGTCCACCGGCTTCATGAAAACTCGGCCCATGAGGCTTACAACATAAAGGCGATATTGGCTAGCAAGCTGAAATGCATGCCAACCTTTGCCAACCGATGAGGCAGGAAAATTCGCTGGCCTAACAATGTTGCTCTTCGATTGAAGTACATCCATGATTTCACGTTTACGATAGATATGGTCGCCCATCGTAATCATGTCGACCCCAGCATCAATGAAACGCTGATAGTCTTTCAGTGTTAATCCCGAACCATCCGCTGAATTCTCTGCATTGACAATCAATGCAGAGAGATTCAATTGATGTTTGAGTTTGGCTGCAGCATCGCAAACGAAACGAGTCCCCGGTTTACCGACGATATCGCCGACAAGCAGAATTCGATCGTGATCTGGAGCAGGGGAGGGGAGTCGCAACACGTTAACGGGCAACCTCGGTGAAGCGAGCCTCGCGAACCACGGTCACCTTGATTTCACCGGGATATGTCAG
>JBILTA010000223.1:0-8106 GCA_044371785.1 Pirellulaceae bacterium
GCATCGTTAGCGACGTTGTTCATTTGATACTTGTCACTCTTTAGATCAAAAAGCTCTTCAGCGGGGCGTTTTGCAAACGCGCGATTATAGAACGGGCGAACCGTTGGGTCGTGTCGATGATTTACCAACCAAGCTTTGGCAGGACTTGCATCCATGTCACCAAATGCGACGTAAGTATTATTTGTCAATTGTTCCATGGTGGGTTCAGGGCCTAATGCCTTACCATTTTCGTCTTCAAAAACGGGCTGTCCCATCGGCCAACGTTCTGGCGCAAAGTTTATAATGTATAAAAAGTCAGGCGTGCGCAGCGCTCTTTGTGGATAATGAGAAAAATCTCCTTGAACAGCGGCCACATGTCGCTCTCGTCCCATAGTCACTGCTGAACGGCTCGAGTCGATGATTCCACTTTTGCCCGAAGTGACCTGTGGTACTAAGCTCTTGCCAGTCATCGATGCATGAGGAGCGATGTCGGCTAACTCCAAGATGGTTGGAGCTAAATCAACCAAGCTTACAAGATCATCGACGACAACACCCGCTTTTGGCATTGCCTGCCGCATGGCGGCAGTCGGCTGAACCACCAACGGAACTTGGCAACCGAAATCATAGAGATTGCATTTTCCATTGCTAAAACCAGGTGCCCCGTGATCACCACTTACAATCAATATCGTATTGTCTAAAAGTCCTTTTTGCTGAAGCACTTCGACAATGATGCCAATTGAAGCATCGAACGCTTGAACTTCGCCCAAGTAATCCGCTAGATCTTCGCGAATCTCTGGAACATCCGGCAGAAAAGGAGGCACTTTCCCTTGAAGCTGATCGGGATCAATTCCCCACAAAGCTTTGCCAGAACCTTTTTCCCAAGTTCGATGAACATTCGTCGGTCCATACCAGAAGAAAAAAGGCTCGTCGCCTTTTCGATCGTTTAGAAAGTCTTCAAAATTGCCACGTACCTCCGCCAAGACGCTAGCCCGAGCCTCTTCTAACCCTGTCCCTTCCTGCACTAACTTAGTAACGATTTGCGAATACTGATTAATTCGTCCACCACGCTTTTGGTATGCGTATTTATTGCCACCGATGGGTGCATCACCGGGAGTACCTGGACTCCATACCTTGAAAGCTTTACCGATATGATAACCGTTTTGCTGAAGCATCAGCGGAAACGCGGGAAGACGAAAATCCCATCGCGCACCTTGCAACACCGACGCTGAAGTACCGCGCCAAAAAGGTTGCCCCGCGCAGAGAGACGTTCGACAGGGCGTACAGGAAGGCGCATTCACAAACGCATTGCGAAACATGACACCATGACTCGCGATTTGGTCGATGTGAGGTGTTTTGATGACGTCATTCAATGTGCCGGGACCATCCGCTTTTGCGTAACAACTTGCATAGCGGCCCAAATCATCGGCAAACAAGAACACAACGTTAGGGCGTTTTTCTTCGCCGCAAAGAGTTGATGCGGTTACGTTAAAGAGCAACCATAGGGCGATGAACAAAAAATCGAAACTTCTGAACACTCGATACGAGGCGGTAATACTTGAGACATATTGCATGCTGTTTACCTTTTCGTTGATTGAAAACGCCGAAGCTACTGCGTTAGTTTCGATTCGGCAATTCGTAAACGTTCCACTAAGTCGATAATTTGCTCGATCGGCATCTCTTCGGCACGCGAAGTCGCATCAAGACCCGCCTCAGACAAAACTTGATCTACATTTTCTTTGGTGAGTTTATCTTTCATAGCACTGACAACGACGCCCCGCAGGAATTTGCGTCGGTGAAAGAAGAGCGCCCGCACCGTTTGATGAAAGTACTCAAGGTCGACAATGCGCGATCTCAACTGAGCATTAGGTGTAATCGAGAGAATTGCTGAATCCACTTTCGGTCGAGGCCAAAAAACATCGGGTGGCATCGTTCGCACAATCTCAACTTCGCATTGGCTTTGGATCCATATACTCAAAGCACTATAATCTTTCGTCTTCGGTTTGGCTGCGATGCGTTCAGCCAATTCCTTTTGTATCGTGACAACCATCTTATCGACTAGCGGATCTACCTGGAGCAAGTTCGAAATGATCGGAGTTGCAACGTTGTAGGGAAGATTCGCTACCAGTTTGAACCGGCTCCCCGGTACTTGACGCATCTTGCTTCGAACGGCCTCCAGAACTTCTTCGTCCAAATTGTTTTTGTTGCGCAGAGCGTCGCGTTGTACCATCGTTACATTGCTGTAGGGAGCGAGTTCCTGCTGAGCAAGTTGGGCCAGCATGGGATCAATCTCAACCGTGATCACCGAACCAGCAAAAAGAGCCATCTTCGTGGTAAGCGATCCCATCCCTGTTCCGATTTCTAACACCACATCTTTGGTTGTTAAATCCGCAGAGCGCATGATGAGATCGATCAAATTCAAATCGATCAGAAAGTTCTGACCAAAACGAATTTGAGGAAGTAAGCCTGCTCGACGAAATTTGTCTTGCAAGTAACTTAAGGTTTGACGCGGACTAGTCATGCAACACTCCAAGTTGTCGGGCTACGTACTTCGCCAAGACATCGGTTTCGAGATTGATTGAATCGCCTACATTTCTGGCACCGAGCGTTGTGGCTTGTAAGGTGTGTGGAATAAGGGCCACCGAGAAGCCTTCTTGGTCCACATCCACAACCGTCAAACTGATTCCATCAACGGCTATGGAACCTTTGCTGGCAAGGTGGGAAATCAATTGTTGGGGGACATCAAAATAGTAATAGGCCCATTCGCCTTGTTGATCGATTTTTCGAATTTTTCCCTGACCATCGATGTGACCAGTGACAAAATGTCCACCCATTCGATCGCCCACACGCAATGAACGTTCGAGGTTGACTGGCGAACCTTCCCGCAATTGGCCCAAATTCGTTTTTCGGAGCGTTTCTTCGCCCGCCTGAAAATCTACTAAATCTTCGTTCACTGCCACTGCCGTCAAACAACAGCCATTGATGGCGATACTGTCACCAATCCCGATTTTCGCCCCGTTCCCCCCAGCTTGCGCCGACTTTGTGTCTTGCTGGAAAAGTGTCGAGCGGACGACTAAACGCAAGCCATGTGGCTCCGTAATCAATTTTTCGATCGTTCCAAGTGCTTCAATTAGGCCAGTAAACATAAGAAGTTTCTTTCAGGTTGCTTGGTGAGTGGCTACATCCACTAGGCACTTCGAGCTTCATTCAGCAAAATAGGGACCTTGTAGTCACAGTGGTATTGTATCGAACCAACCTAAAGCAGGAATGTGGAACAGTATGAGCTTCATCGAATATATCCATGGCCGTCAGATTCTTGATAGCCGAGGCAATCCAACCGTAGAAGTGGACGTGGAGCTTTCGGACGGTTCATTTGGCCGTGCAGCCGTACCGAGCGGTGCCAGCACGGGTGCTCACGAAGCTTGGGAATTACGCGACGGCGACAAGAAGGTTTTTCTTGGCAAGGGCGTGACCAAGGCGATTGAAAATGTAAATGGGCCAATTGCCGAGGCGATCATCGGAATGGATTCGCTGGATCAACGGACGATTGACCGAGTTCTTTGCGAAACAGACGGCACCCCCAACAAAAAGAATTTGGGAGCCAATGCGATTCTGGGAGCGTCTTTGGCTGTAGCTCGTGCTGCAGCGAACTTTACTCAACAACCTCTATATCGTTACCTGGGTGGTTGTGGAGCTCATATTCTTCCCGCTCCTATGATGAACATCGTTAACGGTGGTCAGCATGCTGACAACTCCGTTGACGTACAAGAATTCATGGTGATGCCACTCGGTTTTGAAAAGTTCTCCGACGCTTTGCGTGCAGGTGTTGAAATTTTCCATAACCTCAAGAAGGTTCTGCACAGCCGCAAGCTCAATACGGCTGTGGGTGACGAAGGTGGCTTTGCTCCTGATCTCGGCAGCAATCAAGAAGCCCTAGACTTGATCATGGAAGCAATTAGCGCCGCCGGTTATGAAGCAGGCAAGCAGATCTTTATCGCCTTGGACGTAGCTGCGACCGAGTTCTATGATTCGGCCACGAAGAAATACACAATCGATGGCAAGCAACTATCAGGCCCAGAAATGGTTGACTTCTTGGTCAACTGGGTCAACAAGTACCCCATTTGCTCCATCGAAGATGGTTGTTCGGAAGACGACTGGGAAAGCTGGAAGCTGCTAACCGACAAAGTGGGTAACCGAATTCAACTGGTGGGTGATGACCTATTCGTCACGAACACCGAACGTTTGCAACGCGGTATCAACGAAGGCATTGCCAACAGTATTTTGATCAAGGTCAACCAGATCGGTTCCCTAACGGAAACCATCTCGGCGATTCAATTGGCTTCGCGTAATGGCTATACCAGTATCTCCAGCCATCGCAGTGGCGAAACCGAAGATTCCACTATTGCCGACTTGGCTGTTGGTTTGTCGACCGGACAAATCAAAACCGGTTCGGCTAGCCGAAGCGATCGTATGGCCAAATACAACCAACTTCTTCGTATTGAAGAAGAACTCGGGGATGATGCTGTTTACGCTGGTCCAACCCTGATCCGCAAAAAGTAATCTCCCATCAACGGATTCCTAAAACTCTAAGGCTGGTTGACCGATGGTCGGCCAGCCTTTTTTTGTACTTCTCATTTGCCAAATTCTTCCATGAGTTGCCGGCGATTCATCCACGGCTTCTCCCATGCGAGAATGAGCACCGACGATCATAAGCGCCCGTTGATCATGCTTAACTACCAATTAAGCAGAGTGTTCCCCGCTGTGTTATTGCCATTCTCAATCAACAGGCGGCCTTCGTAAGTCACGATACACGTACAAATGTACGCAAAAAATCATCGAAGTTTGGCACTCTTGGCTAAGATCGAGCCTCGCTTGCCAGCCCCAAACAGACGGGATTACGAGCACTCCTTTTCGTCACCTTCGTATTTTCGAGGCCCGAAATAACTGCCTGCCTATATAATCCACCCGGTTTGCGGGGCTATTTGGACTTCAGCAGTCGCGATCGGTTGTCCTGCTGTTCCACATCCTGCAAAATGACTCACCCTCCTCCGACTGCGGTATAGTTCTCTGGGGTTTTCAAGTAAGCTAGAATAGACGGGACGGGTTAGGAAGCAGCGGATTAGGGTCGCGGTTTAGGATCGCACGGTTTAGAAGTGGTGGTATGCAGATCCAACGCTTGCTTGTCTTTAGGCAGTTTAGGGTTCGAAACCATTGAGAATGGACCTCGGAGGAACGACGGTGAGTGGTTCTATAAATTCTGCGGTGTTGCGATTAGACGCTTTGTTGGTCAAGATGACCCGAGGCGTAGTTGTCCCCGCTTTGCTGTTTACTGGCTCTATCAGCCCAATTTCCTCGCATCTTTTCGCGCAAGAGACTACCACTTCACCGCCGGCAGTTGAACCTCCGCCTGCGCTGGAAATCGGAACCCGACCGATTTCGGAAGCTGTCGCGGATAAGGTGCCGTCCCCATCTCCCGACAGTGTATCGCCAGATGGTGCCACGATAAATCCAGATAAGCAACAGCGGGCTCCGCTTTTGCAAGTCATGGATAAAGCCCCAATTGCGCATGCTCGAGACTTGAGCGTCGCGTTTAGAACTGCGTCAGAAAAAGTGCTTCCAACCGTCGTAACGATTTTGGGCCAAACAAAAGATATCGACCCCACTCAACAGGCACTTGGTTTCGCCGATGAAGGGGACCCAAGCATTTATGACTCCGTGGGATCCGGAGTGATCGTTGACGCCACTGGCTTGATTTTTACGAATAACCATGTGGTTGCTGATGCAAAACGAGTTCTGGTCCGACTCTACGATGGCCGAGAGCTCATCGCAGAAGATATCCGCAAAGATCGCGATAGCGATCTAGCCACGCTTCGAATCAAAAGTGACGAACCATTTCCATTTACGCCTTTGGGCAATTCGGATGAACTCGGTGTCGGTGATTGGGTTCTCGCCATCGGCAGCCCATTTAGCTTGGATTCTACCGTTAGTGCAGGTATCATCAGCGGCAAAGGTCGAATGCTGGAAGGAATGGTACGCGGCCAGCTGATTCAAACTGACGCTTCGATCAATCCAGGTAATTCTGGCGGTCCATTAGTCAATTTGGCGGGTGAAGTCATCGGTATTAACACCGCTATTGCAACGCGTAACGGTGGTTTTCAGGGGGTGGGTTTTGCAATCCCTTCCAATCGAGTGCGCTGGGTCACCAGCGAACTGGTTAATAACGGTTCTGTTCGCCGAGCCATGCTTGGCGTTCGAACGGACCGCATTCCACAAACCGTTGCTAATACACTGAAGTTACCGCCGCGAGGCGGAGCCTATGTGATCCAAGTAACTCCCAATCGTCCAGCAGCCAAAGCTGGCATTAAGGTTGGAGACATCATCGTTCAAATCGGTGAATATCCAATTCGAACCAACACCGAACTGGGAGAAATCGTTGAACAGCTCCCTATCGGTGAGCTAACAGATGTCGCCATACTTCGCGAAAAGGAGCGGGTCACTTTACCGCTCAAACTGGAAAGCCGTTAATCCGAGCCATTAGGTCCGCTTTTGCTATGTGTAGCAAGCCGTTGCATACAGCTCCTCTTGCAACACGTCTTGATAGCAAAAGCGTGACCCTTCTCTGACGTGATCTGCCGTAAATCCATGACATTGCGCGCCAAAAAAGGCCTCGCTCGCAATCGCGTGTAACATAAGCCGGCCTAATATCGCCACCCTCATTCCATTGCTAGCATTTCCCAAAATCACCCCAGTTCGCCGCCCCTTTTGGTGCCTGGCACCAAATAAAGGACGCATGAGCACCTCCTGGTCAAAGCCTCCTAAGTTGTTTGTGGAGGCGGTTTAACGTCGTTTCGTCATCCCAGCCTGGCACCCTAAATCCGTCCTCTATTTGGTGCCAGGCACTCGAATTCGGGTGCCTGGCACCAAATAGAGGACCCAAACGGCTTTTGCTAGTACGCCGGACTCATAAATTTTTCTAATGCTACTGGAAGCAAAAAATCGCTTCTTCTCACTCTTTTTAAGCTAGCAGCAATTCTCACCTTTGGGCATTTCCTAAATGCCAAGCTGAAGGTTCATACCAAAAGCCTCTCGTCAGGTGCACTAGAAATCGAGATCTACCGCTAAAAACAGAAAATTCACTTTGCGTTCAAAACGGGATTAGTGACAAGCGTGAAATCAATAGCTTCCTGCCGAAAAAACAATGCACGAAAGCCCAAGACAACATCGGACCACGATGCAAAACGAAACCATCCGAAGGTTATAAATGAATGAAGCTACCCAACCAAAATGAGATTTACAAATAACATCCGTAGCAACACCATTCGCTGCATTGCGCCACTTAGGGGCCAGTAAAAAGAAAACTCTCAGCTATCCAAGTGCTTAGGGAGTTTCTGGTGTCGTTTGGTTCAACCGAATCAAGACTTCGTTTCGACGCAGGAAACCAGGGGTAAACGGGGCATCATACCCAGCGCTTTCCACGCCACTCGCCCCTCCGGTTTCATCTGCAACTAGTTCCTTCTTTTTCATCCATTCTCGCAACTTCTTTTCTGCGTCTTGTGCTGTCTTGGAATTCAACTGTCCAGAGAATCTAATCACTGCGAATCGACCTGCAGACCGCTTTCGAATCTCCACTTTCTCTCCGGTAGGTTTCGGTACACCGCTACTGGCAACTTCCTTGGGCATGACAAATCCCATTTCAACTGCAGAGGTACCTTCTTGCTTCCCCATGAATACTGGTGTCGTCATCGATATTTTTTGCCGGCTTTCGTTAGCACCGCTGATATAGCGGAATAACTTCATGAAGCTGCCGTCGCGGCCTTGTTCGTCCAATTGGGTTGTCGTAGCCGCCAGCATAAGCTCCGGATATTCGCGGACTTCGAACCGCCCCTCCGATTCTACGACTCGGTATTCTGCCGTTTCATAGCCTTCTGGAATTAGAAAATTCCAGGCAAAAATGTTAGCGGCGAAGAAGGACGCAGCGGCAGCATAGACAATAGTTGAATTCATTTTATTTGGAGCCGTTGTCTGGAGGAACAATGAACTTCGATACGGTTGAGAACGAGTGAACACAATGAAGTATAGAAGCCTGCCAATCGCCCAGGGTGTTAAGTATTGGCTGGTATGTTCCTGAGA
>JBILTA010000224.1:0-8096 GCA_044371785.1 Pirellulaceae bacterium
CGTAATAGTTATTATCGCCATCTTGGGCGGTATGACGATGATCGCATTAGCGGGTGCCCAGCGTGATGCTGAAGTCGCTCGAACCCGAGCAACCATTCGCAAAATCAATGAGATTATCCTTGGCAAGTGGGAAGAGTTTACGACAAGAGCTCTGCCGATCGAATTGCCGGCTGTGGCGATGCGTCCTTCCGCTTTAGCTTCTGGAACCGTACCTGTAACCGGCCAGGAAATTGCTCGTTTACGTTTGGTTGGATTGCGGGATTTGATGCGCATGGAAATGCCCGATCGAATCACCGACATCGGATATACGCCGACCTTGTTACAGTTGGAAGTCGTCAATAACAATCCTGTTAGCCGTTCGATGTTGCTTGTGGGCAACTTGCCTTATCCATCGTTGTGGTCGAGTTATCGTGAGAAGTTCTTTGTTCCTCCAACGCCCGTGGCCGCGACTCCCTATGCACCGGGACCTATTGGCACATTGCGGCCCGCTTGGACGATAACCAATGCCAATGCAGAGTTGCTCTATCACGTGGTCGCCTCTTCCAGCAACAACGGGATCGGTGGTTTAGAGGCATTTCGTGCTTCGGAGATCGCGGATACAGATCTAGATGGATATCCAGAATTTGTGGACGCATGGGACAGACCTATCAAATGGATTCGTTGGCCCGCTGGAGCCGATTGGAGCGAGATCGTGGCTGGTGCAGCGGCTGATGCACGCGTGCTGGAGAATCGTGGTGGCGATGCAATGGACGCCACAAAATCGGATTGGAGATTCTTAAACGATAGCAGTGGCGTGACTGGCGATAATCCTTTCACATTGCAGCCCATGGTCTTGTCTGCAGGTCCAGATGGAGCCTTTGATATTGTTTTTGATGTGACTGACGTTGATGCCGCAGCAGCGCCGATCGTTTACGCGACCCAACGTCCTACGTTCCCAATACCTGGTCCGTATCTGCATGGATCGTTGGGTAATTACTTTTATCCTGATCCCTACCGGGCTTATACGGTTGCAGGGAACAATGTCTTCCTGGGGCAGATCTTTGATTATGACAACACAGGAAGTCATGCAGACAATATTACCAGTCACGATACCTTATCCGAGCTATAACTCACCTTCAGAACATAGGCAGTGAACGATGAATTCCTCAGTGAATACTTCACCGATGCCAAAGAGCTTGGCTCGACAACGACTAGGTCTGTCGTTGGTCGAGTTGATGGTTGTGGTGGGGATTGTAGTGACCTTAGCAGCGATTGCCCTGCCGTCGCTTCGGGAAGCTTTGAAAGATCAGAAGATCAGTCAAGCAACTCGTCAGGTTCAAGCTTACTTTGAGACGGCTAAAGCTAAAGCGATGGGGAGTGGACGTCCTGTTGGTATTCTCTTAGACCGCTTAAGTTATGCAGGGGTAAATAACAACCTTATCACGAACTCGACTTGTTTGCGATTGTCGATGGTTGAAGTTTTGCCTCCGTATTGTGGCGATATTCAAGGGGCGACCGCCGAGTTGGCCAACTCAGTTGGTTATCCCGGATATGCGAATATCGCCCGTCTGCCAATCACCACCTGCCCTACGGCTGCATCGATTATCTCTGCGGGGGATTTTATTTCGTTTGGCGAAAACCCTATGACCTTTATGATTTCGTCGGCGCCAACTTTAAGAACAATATCTGGCAATGTTTTCGTGGAATTTACTTTAGCGAATCCAACGGAAGCGAAAACAGAAGCGATTTGGCCACTTGGTCAGAGTTTGAATGTTCCGTTTCGCGTTATGCGTAAGCCCGGGAAATCGTTGACCAGCGGGCTCGATTTGCCTAAGGGGATTTGTGTGGACTTAACCGCTTCGGGTGTCGGCCCATTCGGTAGGGATTTTTCCCCCGATGTGATCGGACGTGACACAACTTGGGGCTCTATCGTCCCTGCAGATTTCAAAGGTATTTATATCATCTTTGATCCTAACGGAAGTGTACAGCGAATTTATAAGGGTAACCTGTCAGGTGGCGCGATTGTATTTGATACTGTTATTCCGACCTCAACGATTCATCTGTTGCTAGGTAAAACAGATCAAGTGGTTCCTCCGACTCTGCTGACTCCCTTTGACGGTGCCGCCATACAAACGGGAAGTGATTTGGCAACGTCGAATTTGATGGATTCCGAGTCCTTATGGTTGTCCATTAATCCCTTTACTGGGGCTATTTACAGCAGCGCTGTGACAGAACCGTTAGTACCAGCGTCCGCAGGATTGTTTACGGTCGATTCTCGCACGCGACAGGCGCGGGAGTTTGCCATCCAAGGTGTAGGGCGAGGAAGTCGATAAGATGAATATAAAAATTGTGGGCTGGTTAAAGCCTAATCGCCATCGACGCGGAATATCCCTAATTGAAACACTCTTTGCCATCGGTGTTTTGATGGTTGGAATGTTGGGGATCGCAGCCGTTCTGAGCACCGCAGGTAAAAATGCCGTCGACAGCCGAACTTTGGGGGCTAGCCAAGTTTTGGCAAATAGCTGGCTCAACGAATTGTATGCTCGGAATATCCAAAACCCCGTTAACTGGGTGCAGCCTGAATTTAACGCAGGGACAAATGCTTGGGAATGGCAAGCGATGGGAACCAGTTCTCCATTGAACCAGCCTAATTTTAGTTACTGTATTGACCCATTGGGGTTTGCGTTTTCACCTGTGATAACCGCACCGGACTCAAACTATACCACAGAGAATTTTCCTTATTATAGAAATGTACTCAATCCGCTAGTTGACCCATCGATGTCCTTTACCAACAGCTCCGCTGTAGCTTGGTCGGGTATTCCGCGAATGATGCGAGTGACCTTGGGAGCGCCAGGATTTCCTGCTACTGGAAAGTTGGCGGAAGAGATTTTTGCATCACAAAACGAGATTGCCGAAATCAAATCAAGCGACACAACGCGGCATGTATTGAGAGGCTTTGAATCGGTTGGAACGTCGATTCAGAAGACGGCCACGCGTCAAGAGTTTAGTTGGTTTGCTACGCTAACTCCGAAGAGCAACAATTCGGGCACCTACTCCTCGGACTATATACTTTCGCTTGTTGTGGTAAAGAACCGGGATCGTGTCTTGGAAATTCCTACTCCGACATCAGCAGGCTTAGGTGACCCTCGATCCGTACCATCGGGTGAGACCATCGCCTGGGTTGTCCCATTGAGTACTGGAGCAACTCCTGCCGGCGGTTTCAATGGCGGGGGTGGCGGACGGGTGCTATTGGTCGGGTCTGCTGCAACGGAAAGTCATACTGCGGCCGGGCAGTGGATCATGCTCAGCCGTTTCGACTCCGTATTGGGGCGAGGCGTGCACGCATGGTATCGAATCGCCACATGTGATCAGGATTCTCGCTTGATGCCAGTGGGTTCGATTCCTACCGAATATGGCGTCGCAGGATTTACCTTGCCATTTGGCGTGGGTAATCCGGCGCTTCCAGTATGGGTGCGCGAAGTTACTTTGTCTGGACGCGATTGGGGCATGTACTCGGCAATTGGTACCGCAGCTGATAATCAGGTCTCGATTGCCACGATTGTTCGTGGTGCTGTAAATGTGCACGAACGAGTCATCACACTCGACGAGAATTGATTCAGGTCAGGATGTAATTAGGGTCTTGGATTCAGGCCCACGGTTTCGAAGATTTGTTCAGCAAGGATAGAACCTTGCTACCTTAGCGGCTCGAGGTTGGGCTCATTGATGAACCTGGTTTCGGGGAGAATCGGACATATGACATATCGTAAATCGCCCCGTCGTGGCATGATATTATTGATTGTTCTGGGCATGCTAGCTCTCTTTAGCTTGCTAGCTGTTACCTATGTTGTGTTCTCAAGTCAGTCGAAGACGGCCAGCATTGCGTTAGCCAACAGTTCCTATCGCGGGACGAACAGTTCTACCTTGATGAATCAGGTAGTCAAGCAAGTGGTTCGAGGTACTAAGGATAAGCGGTCGGGTTTGTGGGGCCAAAGTATCCTTGAAGATTTGTATGGACCGTTGCTTGACAGAAGTGGTAACCCCATCGCATTTCCAAACGCCGGAGTTCAAGTTGGAAACTGGCCTTCCGATAGTGCGATGCAGCGAAACCAGGCGATCTCGTTGATTGGCACTCAGTTTATTCGTTTTCCGATCCGTTTGCCAAATGATGATAATTCGGGCACTCCTATTCCGACCGAAGAGGATAGTCTTCGCACTCGTATCATCACGTTTGTGGAAGGTCCATTGCGCGGTCTGTCCTTCCGGGTTGTTCGACATGTGACTGAAAATCCTGCGAACTTAAATAAGCTGACGATTACACCTGCGAACACCGTTCCCGCAAACGTTGATTTTGTTGCAAGCCAAATCAATCCTGAGAATCGTGTCATGGATCAGTATCTTTATATTGATTTTTCTGATGCGCCCAACGCGGTCGTTTCTGTTCCCGCTATAGCGGGTCCGCCAGCCTTTCCTCCACGTCAAGTTGGGTTGCGAGAAGCCGTAACGACACCTGTGATTTTAAATGCTTTGTTTTATCTAAACGCGACCACAGGATATCGCTTCATTCTCAACACGCCGATGCGATCGGGTACAGGTTATGGGCGTACTGCAGCTTATTCGGGTGAGATTGGCGCCATGCAAACAAGCTCCATCGATCCCACACTCTTGCCGACTCCAATCGCCTTACTAAACGATTTTGGAAGTTATCGAGGATCGCTGGAGTTGCCAAACGGTGGCGCCAATGAGCCTTATGACGCAGCCGATTACAATAATTTCTTTCTCTCGTTCAAGCGAGGAACACCTCAATCGTCTGCTGATATTATTCCTAGCTTTCATCGTCCAGAAGTTATTAATTACCTAACTGGCCGTGTTGATATGACGAATTTAACACCGCGCATTGTCTTGCGTTTGTTGCAATTGGTCGATTATGCGACAGCTCGGCCATTATCGCTGAACGTCACAGGCGTGAATGCGGCAGACTATGATTCCAATTGGCTAGGAACTTTACCTGGTACAACGATTATCCTAAACCCTTCGTTCGCTGCGGCGAATCCCGGGATGTATCCGAGCATGACTCCCTATTTGGAGTTGAACTTGGCCAACAGTTTATCGCCGGGCAGTCCCAACCATACCAATTTGCTTTCCTTTTTGCGTTGGTTAGCTTATGGGCCTTGGGACGTTGATACGGACGGTGATGGAGTTAATGACGCGATTTGGATTGATCCTAACTTACCGATGATTACATCACCGGAAGGCAAGTTGCTGAAGCCATTGGTGGCTTTGAAAGTTGAAGATCTTGATGGCCGCTTGAATGTCAACGCAGGGGGAAGCGCGGCCCAAACGGATGCGAGCTATTATCTGTTGACCAATACCTCTTATGCCGTTGGTTCAAATCTGAGCATCGCTCAAGGATTTGGTTATGGGCCAGCCGAATTGAGTTTGTTTCATCTGCTCCCAACTACGGCCGACCCAGTTGTCTATCGGAACCAATTGAGCAATGTTTTGTCAAATCGTTACACACCTCGAAGTGCTTCCGAAAGTCCCGTGGCACCAGGGCAATCGGGGACGGATTTAGCTGCGTTGTTTAGCGGTCGCGATCGTTTAGGACGCTACGTTGGAGCAACAGCTGTCGACTATTTTCATGGAACACTGCCTGGACTCCGTTTGGGAACACACGGCGAAGAAGCGGTTGGAATCGATTGGAATGGTCAGCCCATCATGTTGAGGGGCACAACATACACTGAGAATATCAACAGTCCTTATGAAACGCGTTTGCTCTCGGAGGGGCTCAGCGATTCACCTTACAATCTGGAAGAGTTGGAGCGTTTGATCCGTGTCCAAGATCGTGATTATTCGATGTTGCCTGATCGCTTAGAGAATGCGCTGGGTGGGGCAGCGATTGGTTTGAACGTGCGCAATTCCGTAACCACGCGCTCGATCGATTTAACGGATGTGGAATTGCCCGTTCAAGATAATGATCCGACCACTCCCAATCATCCATTTCGGTTGATGGTTCGTCAGATATTGGTACAACGCGGTGGAAGTGATATTCCAGAAGCACTCTTTCACCAATTGTTCCCCTTTGAGTTTCGTCGGGGAATGAGAATGGACGTCAATCGCGCCTTTGGCGACGGCGTTGATAATGACAATGATGGTCAGATCGATGAATGGGACGAATGGGTAATCGTTGGCGCCAGCCATGGCAATTATCCAACTCAATTGGAACAGTATTTCAACACTACCAATCCGACCGCACTGCCGATTCCAATCGATCAATACTTGGTCGATACTCCACGAACAGGGATGGATGCAGGCTTGGAACCGAAGCAACTGTTTGCTCGTGAGTTGTATTGTTTAGCACAGTTGGTTGTTCCAGAAGATTACGTGTTTGTCGGTAGTCCTACTGGCAACGCGACAGACGGTGTGACTCAGGCTTATCGCGCTCGCAAATTGGCTCAGTGGGCGATCAATGTTGTTGATTACCGCGATGTTGACGTCGCGATGACTCGTTTTCCTTATGATCGAAATCCGTTCGATGGTTGGGCGCCCGGTTCTGGCGACGTTGTTTGGGGAATGGAACAACCCGAGCTGTTGTTGAGAGAATCACTGGCATTGCACAATTTTAATGTCAAAGATACTAACGTCGACGACGACAAGCAGTCGGACATGAACGATCCGGATCCGGCAAAGACCGATGATGATCCAGATCAGTACAAGTTACCGATGGGTGGTTTGTATCTAGAGTTATATGCTCCGCGTACAACGTCCAATGGTTCAACGGACCAAAGTGTTGCTGGAATAGCAAGCCTCGCCGCTGCTTCAACGAGTCTTGGATTGTATCGACGTGATGGCAGCAACCAAGTTTATCTTGACTTGGGAGCAATGTCTCCTGCTCCGGCCAATGCGGCTTTGAATCCCTACGGACGGCAGCCCGTTTGGCGCGTGGTTGTAAGTGCCATGCATGAAAAGCAAGCGATGTCTTCACCCAATGCAACTTATGCTGGAAGCGCGACTCCTCGTGATCGCAATGATATAACTTATCAGCTTTACACAGGTCCAGAAGCTGCAGCCAACGGTTTGTATTACAACGTTGCTGATCCAACAGCCACTACACCGCAAATCGAACGTATCATTTGGTTTACAACGCAAGCTCAAGCGGACCCAGCTTCGTACACTCGAATACCGGGCTTACCAGCTTCGGCAACTCCGCGAGAGCATATTTACTTTAATCGAACCGGTGTGACCCGATTGGATGGTGGGCACCATCTGGTTATTGGGCCACGTCCTGATATGCGTCTGGGTTCTGAATCGCCGAATACGGCTAATGTCTTTCAGCCAAGTGAGCAGCGTTTTGAGTTGTTCGGGAACGAAATGCGCATCACCGATCTTGGCGGTGTCGTCTCATCTTCAGCAGACGTAAAGCCCATCACCGGAATGGTAGTCGCTGCTTTGCCGCCTGCGAATCCGCCGCTCGGTGGTGGATTGCCCGACTGGCCAGACGTGTATCCCGAGTATGGAGCTGTGGGTGGTGTCGGTATTAGTATTTCGGAGCCACTTCCCAAGCCAAATTCCGACCCGGTAAATCAACGCTATTATCGTTTACCACGGGTACAATTGAATTCGTCGGCTATGTCAGGGTATGAAACGGATCCCGTTGAGAGTTGGCACGACTTTGCGACCGCAGGTGCGCCTTATTTGCCCGACGAGCCTTTCGACCGCACTGCCAACATGTTGCCTCCACGGTTGCACAATGTTGGCACCTACCGTGATGTCACCACCGCATTTTTGCAGCGTTTGGCAGATCCAGAACGTGAGTACGATGCGGTTTTGAATCCCTACATTACCGTAGATTGGATTCCAATTGATTTGACCACTTTCTCTGGGGAAGATGCTTTAGATGGTATTTCTCCAGGTGCGACCATTACGGATCAAATTCATTTCACAACCCGTTCTCGTTCGGGGCAAGATGCAGTCGGTGCTGGTGGACCAACCGGCTACAACGCTTCGTCCTTGTACACTTATGCAACGGTTGGACCGAACAACGCTATCAATGGTTTGTCACAAGTTTCAACGATGACACCCGTCTATTTCGATCACCAGCTGGTACGAAATATAACGAT
>JBILTA010000012.1:0-23432 GCA_044371785.1 Pirellulaceae bacterium
AACGAAAAAAGGGAGTTGACCTCATGGGCCAACTCCCTTTCTTTATTCAATCGTTATGGATGATTGCTACAATTAATCGATGTTCTGCACAACGTTACCGTCTTGAGCAGCTACCGACCACTTCAAGGTGATTGGGTCGATGGTGTCGGCCAAGAACTTCACGCTGCCGTCACCCATTGCACAGTTCACACCACCTGGATGGAAGCTGAATGGCTCGTCGTTAGGACCGCAGTTGTTGGTTGCCCATGGGCAAGTTGCAGGACCACCTGTTGGCAGTTTGTTCTGGTTCACACCAGCTTTACGACTTGCAGTTGAGTTGCTTGGACCGCTCAAACCGTTGGTTACGGAGTCAGCATCGGCCCATGCCCACATGCGGCGACCACCGCTGGAACCACCGGACCAAGCTACTGGATCAGCTTGACCGCTAACTGGCGAAACGCGAGCGGACAAAGCACCGAACAGACCGACAGTTGGATGAGCACGACCAGCATCTTCGATGCACAAGATCGTATTGCTGGTACCGTCAACGGTTGCTGCCAAGGTTTGATTTTCGCAGGACAACATACCAGTTCGAACTTCAGCAGCTCGTTCCGCAGAACTTGCACGTGCACCATAGTTTGCCGAAGCGGTGTTTTCTACAATGTCGGTCAAGTCGATGAACATGTAATCGTTTCCGCCGTATCCGCTGACGGGATCACGAGCGTTTGACGACAATGGAGTTGTTGGGCAAATGAAGGTTGGGATGATGGTCTTGGCAGCGAGTTGGCCGGCTGGCAAAGCTGGATCGTCATATGCACGGCCCTTGGCGCGTGGATGAACCAAGCATCCGCTCGAAGTGAGCCAGAACTGACCACTCAAGCTTCCGGCATAAATCACTCGTGGATCGGACTGAACATCGAACATGTTGTAAACGTTTTGCTGTTCGATATAAGGCAGCAACTGGGTTAGAGTCGAGTGAATCATGTAAGGAGTCGAGGTCGAACCAGTCGATCCGCATTGACCCGCAAACGGCAACTTCTTGTACGAAGAATCAAAATTGTGAACAGCCAAACCAATCTGCTTGAGATTGTTGCTGCACTGCATACGGCGAGCTGCTTCACGAGCGGCTTGAACCGCTGGCAACAACAAACCGACCAAAATGCCGATGATCGCGATAACCACCAACAACTCCACCAATGTGAAGCCTCTAAACTTCAAGCTCTTCTTCATTCGCTCCCCCTACTTGCACTTCTCAAACTGAATTGAACGTTTACTCTGCCTTTTGTCCGAGGGAGTGCCTCCTCCCTCATCTACACTCAAACCAATTTAAGAACGAACCTAGGACTGGATAGAGGTACTCAATTGGAAAGAAATGAACTTCAACTCTTCTTAACAAACGACGAGCGAACCGGCTTCCGCATCTCCAGCCAAAAGCCTGAGTTCCGTAAGAGTCTATTAATTTTCGCTTAAGAAAAGATGAAGAGAAGCTTGCAAAGCGTTAAGACCGCGCCGATATTCATGAAGCTGGCATTAATGAAGATTGCGTGAAGAACATTCTCTTGATCTTGTAAAACCAATCCTCGATTCTGCAAAGCTATGCCTGTCTATTTCCTTTCCCATCATAATGAAAACGATCATCTAAGAATGAAGTTCGCCTTGCCATCGAAGAAAGCTGGATCATGAACCGCCCGAAACTTTGCTCCATGTCCCGAATGGAGCTTGAAGCATACCAGCTGCAAAAGCTCGCACACCTTATCGAGCAAATTCGTCCTTACAACGATTTCTACGCGCGATTGTGGAAGCACTTTCCAGCAGAAGTAAGCTGGGATTGGTTCAAGCAACTCCCCACCTTTGATAAACGCGATCTTGTGACTCACGATCACTCTATCGCAGCCACACCGACACAACGACCGCCAGTTCAGCAATCGCCACTGCAGCAGACGTCAGCACTGCAGGCCACATGGCTCCTCAGCGCAAACCACACTTTCAGTGTCGATAAGTACCAACGTGCACACCGCACCAGTGGAACATCGGGGCGACCGATGGTAGTCCTCGATACTCAAGAGGATTGGCAATGGTGGCTGGATACTTGGCAATATGTTTTGGATGCAGCCCAAGTGAACTCGACAGATCGAGTTTTCCTGGCGTTCTCATTTGGCCCCTTCATTGGTTTCTGGAGCGCCTTCGAAGCGTGCCAACAACGCGGCTCGCTCATGATACCCGGTGGTGGCCTAAACACGTTAGCGCGATTAGAACTCATTCGTGATAGCGGCGCCACGATCGTGGGATGCACACCTTCCTACGCTTTGCATTTAGCAGAAGTTGCCGAGCAACATGGTTGGAACCTGGTGGATTGGAACGTCCGAGCGATCATTGTTGCTGGCGAACCTGGTGGAAGCGTCCCGTCCACCAAGCAACGAATCGAGCAATTGTGGGGAGCCACCCTAATCGATCATGCAGGTGCAACTGAGATTGGCCCCTGGGGCTTTGGAGCCAGCGATGGCACAGGTTTACATATCATCGAATCCGAGTTCATTGCAGAGTTCTTGCCTAAGCCAGAATACGGTGATGGGATCAGTGAACTTGTATTGACGAACCTCGGTCGTGTGGGTTGCCCCGTGATTCGCTATCGAACTGGCGATTTGGTAAAACCACAATTCGCAGATGACTCCGCAGCCGAAACCAATAATGCCTGTCGATTTGTAAAACTCATGGGTGGCATCTTGGGGCGAGCCGACGATATGGTTATCATCCGAGGAGTTAATATCTTTCCAACGAGTATCGAAGCGGTGCTCCGAAGCTTTGCCGAGGTAGACGAGTTTCGAATTGTTCTATTCCGTCACGGAAACCTGGATCAGTTGAAAATTGAAGTCGAAGGAGAGCACGCCGATCTTCAAGCTATCGGTGTGGCTGTGCAATTAGCGGTTGGCTTACGCATTGACGTACTTCGGGTTGCCACTGCAACTCTGCCACGATTCGAAGGCAAAGGGAAGCGAATCGTCGATCAACGAGCCATTGAAACTTAATTTGCTATTGAAATCTTAAGGACAATATATCTGTGTTTACCGACGAGCAATTGCTTCAAATTCGCACGAATTTCCCTTCACTGTCACGGCAACAGTCAGGAAAACCGGTTGTCTATTTTGATGGTCCCGCCGGTTCTCAAGTTCCGCAGCGAGTCGCCAATCGGATCGCCAATTCCATTTTACATCACAGCGCCAACCGCTCCGGTAAATTCGCCACCAGTCGTGAAGTGGATCACTCGATGGCCGAGGCACATTCCGCAGGAGCGGATTTCTTTGGTGCTAACGATCCGCGCGAAATCGTTTTCGGCGCGAACATGACAACCATGACTTTGCACTTCTCCCGAAGCCTTTCGCAACTCTGGCAACCTGGAGACGAAATCGTTGTCAGTCGCTTGGATCATGATGCCAACGTAACTCCCTGGGTACTGGCTGCTCGCGATCGCAATGTGACAGTGCGCTACGTCGATGTAAATCTCTCGGATTGCACACTCAATGAAAACCATTTCGCCGCACAACTCAACCCCAAAACACGTTTGGTTGCTTTCACTTGCGCATCCAATAGCATCGGCAGTAAAACGGCGATCAAAAAACTAGTTAATCAAGCTCGGCAGATCGGCGCCATGACCTACCTCGATGCAACCCACTACGCACCACATGAACGTATTTCAGTTCAGGACTGGGGAGCAGATTTTGTCGCATGCTCGGCCTACAAGTTCTATGGACCGCATATTGGTATGATTTGGGGACGCAAGAAATGGCTCGACGAAATTCGCCCCTATAAGCTTCGACCGTCACCAGACGCTTACCCCGCAAGCTGGATGACAGGAACCCAGAATCATCCCTGCATTGCAGGAGTGACGGAAGCAATCGAATATATTGCTGACATCGGACGGACTCTACAAGGCGACCAACAACTCGCCCGATCTGCTGCTCTAGATGCTGCTTATGAACACATTCGAGCACATGAACAAGACTTGATCTGGCAATTGCTTGATGGATTACAACAGATTCCTGGCATCAAGGTTTTCGGTATTACCGATCGCAATCGCAACTCCGAGCGGGTACCTACACTTGCGTTTACGGCAGCCGGTTTCACCTCGGCCGAGCTGGCGCAGCGACTGGGCGACGAAGGCATCTATGCTTGGCACGGAAACTATTACGCTTTGCAACTCAGCGAACAATTGCAGATGGAACCCGCTGGTATGTTGCGTTTAGGAATAATGCACTACAACACAACCATAGAAGTCCAACGCTGCCTTGATACCATTGCTACAATCATGAAGCGATAGTTGAGGATTAAGCAATGGACTCAGCAAGCTACTAGAGAGACTTAGAACTTATGGAACCGACAAGCTTAAACATTGAAGATGGCTTGCTGGTCATCGGCTGGTCCGATGGCACATCCACAAAACACCGACCTGGCGACTTGCGGAAAGCCTGCCCCTGCGCTACTTGTCGAGAAAAGCGACGCGGCGACGATGACCCCAAACCGCGAGGGGTTCTTCCCGTTTTGAGCGTCGCAGAAGCACAGCCTTTGGCCGTTCAACGGATGCGTCCCGTGGGAAATTATGCCTACAATATCCAATTCTCTGATGGACATGACTCGGGTATCTTTTCGTTTGATCTCATTCGGTCATTGGCAATATGACATAGAGCGGACACACGCTCTATCCCATGTTATTGCTTAAGACTTTCGTGAAGATCGCGAGCTACAATCGCTACGTTGCCGAAAGAAGCTTCGAATTGGCGATAGCGTTCATCGGCCGGATAACGACTCCCTGGACCTCGACTTGCCACACTTCGCAAATAGGCCGAGTATTGCGAATCATATCGCTCGCTAAGAAAATAGGTTAGGGCCCAAGATAAACAATAGGCTCGATCAGGATCGCGTTCGAAATACTTGTCATCGGTCAGCAAAATCGGTAGAGCATCCGACACGGATTGGGCATTAGGAAAGAACTGCCGAAATCCCAAAAGGCGTGTCGTATTGATTCGTTTCTCCGGCTGATGATAACGCCCCGAATCGTAAACTCCAGGTGCTTCGAACAACATCGCTAAACCTTCAATGGTCCACAGCGGTTGCTCAGCCAATCGGTCATGTATACCCGTGTTGTATGCGGCTTGATGTGTGGCTTCATGAATTAGGGTCGATGCCGTTGGAAAGAAATCGCTGGTGTTATCGCTTGTCGAAAATTCGTAAAGTGCAATTCGATTGGTGACTAGTGAGTAATATCCCAAAGTCGAAGGTGTGACGGTGTGTCCATATCGTTGAGAGTAAATGTCGAACTCTTGACGTGTTCTGAAAACAATTGCGGGCATTAAAAAAGCTGGTTGGCGTAATGTGATTTGACGCGTGGCGCAATAATTCTGAAAACCGCTATAAAGTGCTAGGAACCGTTCGCTCCAAATCGGTAGAGATGAACCGGGTGCCACGATTAGAAAGGGGCCTGCAACCGCCGTTCTATACGAAGGCCCAAGTTCAGCCAGCAACAATTTCGACATCTCTTCCGCTTGCGCAGGTCGGAAGTTTCGATCTGATAAGCGATGCTCAACTACCTCATTCGTTGGAAATTCCGCTAACCAACCATCTGAGCGGAGCATTAGGACCTGATCGCTCCCCCAAGAAATCGGTAATCCACGTATCGCGCCCTTGCGGGTTTGAACTTCCAATTCGCGGAAATCTTGACCGGAAAGGGTAGGGGCTACCCCAGTCAACACAAGAAATCCTACTGCCAATTGAAACACGCGAAATGCCCACATGAAGCGACAAAATCTCGTTTGAAAGTAAGGTTGCTACAGAGACGTTACCAGCGTCACTTGCCAGCTACGTTCCGAAAACGAATCTGCGATTGCCAAAGCCACTATGGCAAAGATAGGTCGCTATTCGTCAACCACTCCCAAGCTGTGGTGCTTGGCGACTATACTGGAGGTAGAGAAATCTCCAGAATGGAAGGGAAGTGACAGTCATGACATTCGTATCAAATAGACTGCTATCGATTGTACCGATTCTAACGATTGCTGCTTTCGCTCTAGCGAGTCCAGCCAACCCCGCAATCGCTCAATCACCCGCATCTCCAGACGATTCGACTTCAACGCCCGGCCAGGATGAGAGCTTGAAACGTGACGTGCAACGCTGGCTGCGTCAACTTGATTCCGATTCATTGGTAGAACGTGAAGCGGCTGAAAAAGAGCTGATTGCCATGGGCACCAAAATCACGGCGCACCTACCACCTGTCAACCGACGCCTCTCCGCCGAAGCCGCTTCGCGCCTACAACGTATTCGAACATCACTCGACCAAGCAGCTATCGAATCGCGAGTCGGTGGTGGCAAAATATCCCTCGAAGGAAATGTATCGTTAAAAAAGACACTTACCCAACTTGAGACACTCGGCGAGGTTCGCTTCGAAGCCGACCAAATCACCGACGAAGAAGTTCAAATCGACCTCAAAGATGCGCCGTTCTGGAAAGCTTTGGATACACTCCTCGACACGGCCAAAATGGACATGAACTTATATGGCGACAAGAACTCGCTCGATCTTTTCCCAAATGTGCGTCAAGTGACTCGTGGAGAACGCACAGCCTATACGGGCGCATTTCGTGCAGAGCCGACGATGATCGAATTGTCACGCGATTTGAGTTCCAACAATTCGGGACGAATGTCGTTGGCTGTTCAAATTGCTTGGGAGCCGATGGCCACTCCGATTTTCATGAATATTCCCTCCAAGTCCATTCGAGCCACATTGGATAACGGAACAGAACTGACCGCCATAAATCCCTTGGCCAATCCAGAATTCACTCCTGTAGAGGGGACTTTAGCGACAGAAGTTTCGCTCCAATTTGCCGCACCCCCTCGCGATTGCGATCAAATTAAGGAAGTATCCATGGAGGTCGTCGCTCTGCTACCGGGCTCTCTGCAGACCTTCCGATTTGAAGAACTTGAAACTAAAGAAGAGGTCAAGCTCAAGCATGGCGATCTGACCATCGTACTCGAGCCCATTCGCAAGAGTGGCGAGTTCGCAGAATTTCAGATGTCGATGTTGCTCAATGACCCCAACGGTGTATTTGATTCGTATCGCGGCTGGGTCTTGAATAAAGAAGCGTATGTTCTAGACCCCAAAGGTAAACGCTTAGAGAACCAAGGTTTTCATACTCGTCGCTTGGCAGACAACGAGGTTGGTATTTCCTATCTCTTTGAAATCCCCGAAGATCGCCAAGGCTATGTCTTTGTGTATGAAATACCAGGCTCGGTCGTTAAAAAAACCATCCCACTTCAAATGAAGAACATTCCCCTTCCTTAATTGACTCACCTGCAATTCAATAGATTGTCGCTCTCTCATGTCTACACCTGAACTCAAGTTGCAACCTGGAAAACGTTTGGCAATTATCGGTGGAGGTATCACAGGCTTATCTGCCGCTTGGCATGCGCAGCAAGCTGGCTTCGAAATCGAACTTTTTGAAGCGACCGAAAAACTCGGTGGGATTCTGGGAACCATCTATTGGGATGGACGTCTAATTGAAGGGGCAGCGGATAACTTTGCGACACTGGATGATGAAGCGCTACAGTGGTGTCGCAAGATGGGCATAGAAGATGAGTTCATCTCTCCCTCTGCGGATCATCGCCTTGCCATGGTTTTGCATCATGGAATACCAAAGCCCATTCCAGCCGGATTTAGTCTGGTGCAACCAACACGCATCTGGCCCATCGTGACAACTCCCGTACTGAGCATTTTCGGAAAACTCCGTTTGCTTTACGAGTACCTTGTGCCCGCTCGGCGCAGTGAAGACGACGAGAGTCTATTTGACTTCGCACATCGACGCTTAGGAAAAGAGACCTTTGAACGATTAGTCGAGCCCATTGTCGGCGGCATTTTTACAGCAGATCCCAAACGCTTAAGCATGCAAGCCACGTTGCCGCAATTTGTGCGTATGGAAAAGGAACATGGAGGTTTGATCAAAGGCTTTTTGGCTCAGCGACGCAAGCAACGTCAACCCAAAACGAATGATGCAACTGGAACAACCAACGCGGCCACTCGACAACACAGCATTGAGCAACAAGCAAGTGGCGCTCGATACGCACAGTTCATGGCACCTAAGCAGGGAATGACTTGGTGGATCGATGCCATAGCTCAACAACTAACCCACACGAAGATCCATCTGAATAGCAAAGTTCAATCTCTAACGCGCCAATCGCCCGCATCACCGTCGAGTGAAACCAATGACTCCACGGCTGCAAATTCATCGCAGTGGCAACTCACCTTAGCAAGTGGTGAAAAAAAGTACTTTGACGCAGTCATCATCGCCACACCGAGTGCGATTGCATCTCGCCTTTTGCATTCCGTTGATCCCGTAACGGCTGAAAGATTGGACAAGTTGAGAACAGCGAGTTCTGCCGTTGTGGCGATGATCATCCAACGCAAAGATGTTTCCCGAATGGCGTGGTGCTTCGGGATTGTGATTCCACAAATTGAACAGCGACAAGTGCTCGCGGTGAGCTTCACAGGCCTGAAGTATCCAGGACGAGTGCAGGACGATGAGTTATTGGTCCGCATCTTCATGGGAGGCTCATCGCACCCAGAAATGATGCAGTGGAGCGATGAGAAGCTCACGCAGGTGGCATCGGACGAATTGGGGGAAATGATTGGCTGGAAGGGAAGTTCCCGTTGGTCTAAAGTGATCCGCTGGGTCAATGCGATGCCACAATACGACGTAGGTCACGTTGCGAAGGTTTCTGAAATGGAGGCTGGGTTGGCAGCTAAGGCGCCGTCGATTCGGGTTGCTGGAGCCTCCTTCAATGGCGTTGGAATCCCTCAATGTACCAGGTCCGGAAGGAGGGCCACTGAACAACTGAGCGAGCTCTTTGGGCTATCAAGCACCCCTATAAAGAGGGTGTAACTTACCTGTTTCGCCTAAATTGGTGGAATAATTACCCCAAATTATTAATAATCAACGACACAGTTGGCGGTACTGTTACGTATAGCCAGGGTTACAAACCGCACAATCGGACCATTTTCACGAAGAAGCTGTGCGGCGGAACAAACCGCAGGTCCGGAGATGAACTATGTTTGAAGTATCCGCATTGGCAAGTGCCACCTTAGCCAAGCGGCAGCTCATCTTTAGATTGTTCTTCGGAAAGTGAAATTCAATTCGAACCCAATCCTGTAGATTGCGGTTCAAGGACAATCGTTTTCTATTTATCTGTTTCAGAGGAAGTTGTTTACATGAGTCAAAAAGCTCATTGGTCGCTGCTGAAGAAATTGGCAGCCGGTCTTGCGCTGACGATAACGGGTTGGTCGTCGACGGTGCAAGCTCAAGAGCCAGAGTATCCTCCATTCGAGAAGGTGACCGAAGGTTTTAGAAAGATTGAACCCAAGAGCAATGACGGTAGTTCGTTGTTCAATGTGTGGGTTCGCGACAAGGATCAACAGGTTTACCTTGAAATTCCGAAGGACTTTGTGGCCAAGAAATATTTCATTGCCTTGACCAAGAGCAGCGGCGATCCGTATGCCGGTTTGCAAGGTGGTGACTTCTACGTTTACTGGCGTCAGTATGACAAGCGTTTAGCCATGATCGCGCCAAACATGGAATATCGCAGCACCGGCGAACCCGAGTCGCGCAGTTCCGTGAAACGACTTTTTACGGACACTGTATTGCTCGATGTACCCATCGTGACGATGGTACCGCGTGGTGGTCCACTCGTTGATGCGGATGCATTGATGATTGGGCAAGCGAGCCGTTTCTTTGGCGCAGAAGGTCGCGCTACCATGCCTTTGGCAAGCATTTCGAAGGCGAAAGTGTTCTCTAAGAACACGGAACTCGCATTCGAAATCGTTGGTGAGGGTGGCACGCTTCAAACGTTGCACTATTCGCTCAGCGAAGTACCAGAAAACAATGGTTACAAGCCTCGTAAGGCTGATGAGCGTGTTGGTTACTTTACCACCGACTACACCGACCTCGGTATTTATAACGACGAGAAAGTACGAACTCGTTTTGTGAATCGCTGGCGATTAGAAAAACGTGATCCAGCGTTGAAGGTGAGCCCACCTGTTAAGCCAATCGAGTTCTACATCGAACACACTACACCCGTGCGATATCGCCGTTGGGTGAAACAAGGTATCGAGTATTGGAACAAGGCATTTGAGTCGGTTGGCATATCTGATGCGATCGTGGTTTATTACCAAGACGCACAAACCGGCAAGTACATGGACTTGGATCCTGAAGATGTGCAGTACAACTTCGTGCGTTGGTTAAACAACAACGTGGGTACCGCGATTGGACCAAGCCGCACGCACCCATTGACGGGCGAAATTCTTGATGCGGACATTATTTTGACCGACGGCTGGATTCGTCATTTCAACTTCCAATTCAACGACTTGCTCCCTGAAGTCGCGATGGAAGGAATGACCCCAGAAACATTGTCTTGGTTGGCCGATCATCCTAATTGGGATCCTCGCGTTCGCTTGGGTTCATACGCAGATCGTCATCAAATCTTGAACAAGATTGCTCAGCAAAGCCAACTTCCGTTTGCTGGCCATCCTTTGGCTCAAGGTTTGAACAATAAGAATGTGGGTCGAGTACCAGGCCAGAACCTACGTCCTGACCAATATTGCTTGGCTGCCCACGGCAAACAATTAGACATGGCCATGGCTCGTTTGGCGTTCGAAATGGCTCTTGCTGAAGGGCAAGAACCAGCTAAAGAAGGTGAGCAGAAGCCTGCGAAGCCCAAAGAAGAATTGCTTGACGGAATGCCTGAGTCGTTCATCGGTCCGTTGTTGGCTGACTTGGTCGCTCACGAAGTAGGACACACACTCGGTTTGCGTCACAACTTCCGTGCCTCCAGCGTTTACACTCTAGCTGAAATCAACAGCGAAGACATGAAGGGTAAGAAACCATTGGCCGGTTCGGTCATGGACTATATCCCAGTCAACTTCAATCAAGGTGGCGGCGCCGTTCAAGGTGACTGGACCATGATTGATATTGGTCCTTACGATTTCTGGGCTATTCAGTACGGCTATGAAGCAGACGAAGGCAAGTTGCCTGAAATTCTAAAGCGAGTTTCAGAACCTGAATTGACTTATGCGACCGACGAAGACACCGGTGGTCCAGACCCATTGGCTCGTCGCTATGACTACTCGAAAAATCCATTGGATTACGCCGAGAACCAAATGCGATTGGTTAAGCTTTATCGCGATCGCTTGCTTGAGAAATTCGTCAAGCCAGGTGATAGCTGGGCTAAGGCTCGTCGAGGTTATGAACTGACTTTGGGCGAACAGACCAAAGCGATCAGCATGATGTCGAACTGGGTGGGTGGCACTTTTGTCAATCGCGACAAGAAGGGTGATCCAGGCGATCGCTCGCCTGTGACCGTCGTACCACCTGAAATGCAACGCAAGGCTCTCGATTTCATCATGCAACAAGCGTTTGTTGATGAATCGTTCGGACTTAAGCCAGAAGTGGTTCAAAAGATGTCTTTGGATCGCTGGATGGATGGTGGTTTCCGAGCAGATGGTGAAGCCGCATGGCCAATCCATGATCGAATTCTGTCAATCCAAGCTTCGACTCTGACCATGCTCATGAACCCGACCACCTTGCGTCGTGTTTATGACAACGAAGTTCGCACTCCTGCCGATCAAGATGCAGTAACCTTGCCAGAACTTTTGGACAAGGTCACAGCCAAAGTCTGGTCGGAATTGGATGCTAAGTTCGAAGGTGAAGTGAACGAGCGCAAGCCTCGAATCAGCTCATTGCGTCGCAACTTACAACGCGAACATGTTGAGCGTTTGATCGACTTGACCATTCCAGCTGTAACTCCAACTTCGGCTTCTAAGGTCATTTGCAATTTGAGCATGATGCAATTGCGTCAGCTCAAGGCGAAAGTTGATGCTGCATTGGGTAACCAACAAGGCATGGACAAATACACGGTTGCACACTTAACGGAAATCCAGCACCGCCTCACCAAGGCGTTGGATGCTAACTACATCTACAACGTTTCCGCCCCAGCCATGGGTGGTGGTCGTGGCCCAATCATCATTGGTGCTCCAGAATCGAGCTCCAATAATGTGGTCAATGATTTGCCCTAATGTGCCGTTTGGTAGCGCTCGAATTCTAGGTCTTTCCAACTATTGATTGGTAAGCCTTAAGATCGGTGTACCTTACCCAATCGTAACGAACCCCGTCGGAAGAAATTCTGACGGGGTTTTTTCGTTTCCACTCGGATCACCGCTCTTCCACATCGCTACCCGGTTGCAGATCGGCGTGCAAAGGGGGATAGTATCGGGATAGAAAACCTCTCCCTTGTTTGCCCCACCAGGATTGCCATGAAACCTATTCGCAAGCTCTTGGCAGCTAATCGCAGTGAAATCGCGACCCGAGTATTTCGTAGTGCTCACGAACTCGGTATTCGAACCGTCGCCATATATTCGCACGAAGATCGTTACGCCCTTCATCGCTTCAAAGCGGATGAGGCATATCAGATCGGTAAACCGGGTGAGCCGATTCGAAGTTACTTGGACATACCATCTATCGTCGATTTGTGCGTTCGCCAGAACATCGACGCAGTCCATCCTGGCTATGGATTCTTAAGCGAAAATGCCGAGTTCGCTCGAGCTTTAGAGGAAGCGGGAATTACCTTTGTCGGACCTAGTGTTCACGCGTTGCAACTGCTCGGCGATAAAGTGGCTGCTCGTGAAATCGCCATCAAAGCTGGGGTTCCCGTATTGCCAGGAACGGCCCATGCAGTGCAAAGCGTCGAAGAAGCCCTGGATCTTGCTCAGAAAATGGGTTATCCGGTAATGCTTAAAGCTGCCAAAGGTGGCGGTGGCCGAGGCATGCGCATGATCGATTCGCCCGATCAGTTGCCTGGAGCGTTAGAGCAAGCACAGCGCGAAGCCAAAAATGCGTTTGGCAGCGATGAGGTCTTTATCGAAAAATTAGTACGTCGCGCGCGTCACATCGAAGTTCAAATCTTGGGGGATACCTCCGGTAACCTTATTCACCTGCATGAGCGTGATTGCTCGGTTCAACGCCGCCACCAGAAAGTTGTCGAACTCGCACCTGCACCTAATCTCGACCGTTCGCTCGCCACTAAACTACATGCAGATGCCATCGCAATCGGCAAACATGTCGGCTACAGCGCCGCTGGGACCGTCGAGTTTTTGCTCGATGTAGACACAGGGGCCTACTATTTCATCGAAGTAAATCCCCGCATCCAAGTCGAACACACGGTAACCGAAGAGGTCACGGGCATCGACCTAGTCCGAGCACAAATTTTGGTTGCGATGGGACATCAATTGGGCGATGCCCAAGTTGGCCTCCCCAACCAATCCGAAGTTCAAGTCAATGGTTGCGCAGTTCAATGCCGTGTGACCACAGAAGACCCTGCTAATCAATTCCGCCCTGATTATGGACGTATTACACACTACCGTAGCGCGGGTGGTATGGGCGTACGCCTTGATGCTGGCAGTGCATTCAGTGGCGCAGTGGTTAACCCGTTTTACGATTCATTGCTTGTAAAAGTGACCACCCGCGGCCGTTCGTTGCGCGAAGCCTCACGACGCATGGAACGTTGCTTGCAAGAGTTTCGCATCCGAGGTGTAAAAACTAACATTCCATTTTTGATCAGCTTGATTTCGCACCCAACCTTTTTGGATGGCAATGCGACCACGCGCATGATCGATACCACGCCCGAGTTGTTTGAGTTGCCTAAACGACGCGACCGTGCCACTAAGCTGTTAGCCTATTTGGGCGACATGATCGTCAATGGTAACACGACAACAGCTGGCGCAAAATGCAAACGCAAAGAACCCGCACCTGTACCCAAATTGAATTTACCCAAATCGCTGCCGCAAGGCTCGCGCGATGTCTTTAAGGCGGGTGGTATCGATGGATTGCGAAAATGGATGGCAGGACAATCTCGGTTGATGTTAACCGACACCACCATGCGCGACGCCCATCAATCGCTATTGGCAACGCGTTTAAGAACTTACGATTTGATGCCAATTGCTGAAGTATACGCTCACAAAGCGGCAGATTTGTTTTCGCTCGAAATGTGGGGAGGGGCCACCTTTGATACTTCGATGCGATTCTTACACGAAAACCCTTGGCAACGTTTAGTACGACTGCGGGAAAAAATTCCAAACGTGCTATTCCAGATGTTGCTACGTGCCAATAACGCTGTTGGATACACTAACTATCCCGACAATGTTGTGCGACTTTTTGTGCGTGAAGCGGCTCAAGCGGGCATTGATGTGTTCCGTATCTTTGATGCGTTGAACTGGACCAAGAACTTGCAAGTCGCGATGGAAGCAGTGCTCGAAGAAGGAGCGATTTGCGAAGCCGCTATCTGCTATACGGGCGACATTCTCAATCCGAAACGCTCGAAGTACAGCCTCAAGTACTACGTCGAATTGGCCAAAGAACTTGAAAAGATGGGGGCTCAGATTCTGGCTATCAAAGATATGGCTGGACTCTGTAAACCACCCGCCGCTCGGACCCTGGTAAAAGCCTTGAAACAAGAGATCGGTATTCCTATCCACTTTCACACGCATGACACCGCAGGCATGCAAGCCGCTTCGATACTCTCGGCGGCCGAAGTTGGCCTTGAAGTGGCCGACGTCGCATTTGCTCCGATGTCGGGTGGCACATCACAAGTCAACCTCAATGCACTGGTTGAAGCGTTGCGATTCACCGAACGAGATACACTAATGCCAACAGAACCGCTCACCGAAATCGCGGCTTATTGGCAAGCGGTGCGCGAGTTCTATAGCGCCTACGACGAACAAGTATTGCCTGCCTCAGGTGATTTGTATGAGCACGAAATGCCTGGTGGACAATACACGAACTTGTATCAACAAGCGAAGTCGCTGGGCATGGCAGATCGCTGGCTCGAGATTTGCCGCGTCTATGCGGAAGTGAATTCGATGCTGGGCGATATTGTCAAAGTGACACCCACATCGAAAGCGGTTGGCGACTTGGCATTGTTTATGGTAGCCAACCAGTTGACCGCAAAAGATATTGTCGAACGGAAACGCGAATTCAGTTATCCTGCTTCGGTACTCGATTTGCTGGCAGGTCGCATGGGCCAACCGCCAGGTGGCTTCCCTCCAAATGTTCAAAAAGCAATTTTGGGTGATCAAAAACCATTGACCTCTCGACCAGGTGAAACGATGGCACCGGTGGATATGGATCAGTGTCGCGCTCAAGTCACGCAGATCTTGGCCCAACCAGCCACCGATCGCCAGTGCGCATCATGGCTCATGTATCCGAAAGTCTTTGAAGAGTTTGTCGAACATCAAAAGAAATACGGCGATGTCAGTGTCTTGCCAACGCCTTACTTCTTCTATGGCCCAGAAGCAGGCGAGGAATTTGCGGTCGATATCGAGGAAGGAAAACGACTAATCGTCAAATTTCTGACTGTCGGCCAACCACACCCCGATGGCACAAGAACTGTGTTTTTCGAATTGAATGGACAACCACGCGAAGTGGAAGTGTTCGATAAGTCTTTAGGCTCAGCCAAGGCGACGCGCGTAAAGGCGGACCCAAGCGATGCGACACACATCGCAGCCAGCATGCCTGGGATGGTCATCGGTGTGACCGTTAAGGTGGGCGATAAAGTGACGCGCGGTCAAAAGCTGCTGGCTTTGGAAGCGATGAAGATGGAAACCAGTATTACTGCCGATCGCGATGGCGAAGTGACACAGTTGCTCGTTCAATCAGGGTTGCAAGTGGAAGCGGGCGACTTACTCGTGGTCATCAAATAGCGATCCCCTGAAAAGGCTGATTCGACACTTAGGTTAATGTGTTGCCACATGAACCTAGTTCCCAGGCTCTGCCCTATTTATCCTACACATCTCTAGTTGGATCGAAATCATCTTTTGAATCTACGAAACGTGGGCGTCGTTTAACCCGGCGCTGGATCGCAGCGGAGGCTAGGGGGTACTAGGCAAAGACCCAATTCCCCGAATCGGCTCTCAAAAAAAATGTGCAGGACAAATAGGGTTCCATTTGGGAACGCACTGCACCGAGGCTCAAGCCTCAAATCCCTCGAACATAACGGCACTAGCTCTATAAAGATCATTTTCCGAATCGCCGAGTCCTTCCCCGGTCCCCTAGCCTCCGCTGCGCTCCAGCTACAAGTTAAACAAGGCAAACCGTGTCCGGCTCTATCCTGTCGGTTGGATATCGCATGGTGAAAAGACGCAAAAAAACAAATAGGGAGAACGACATACCCTAATGTCACACCGTAAATCCTTAGATTTATTTCTTTGACTTCCTACCCCTATACAGTCAACAATGATGGTGTCGGATGCAATTTTCCTTCTGCAAATCACGCAGTAAAGTCATTGTTTCCTAACGTTTGCCGCTAACTATTTCTCATCTAGAAATCGAGTTGCATTGTGAGTGACGCAAGAATGCCCACCAGTTTGCCGCAACTGGATGATTTGAAAAAGAAAAATCCACCTCCCATCGATCGGGAGGAAACTCCTGTCAAACCCGTTGTCACACTACAACGATATCAAGAACTTGAGCAGCATCTTCGAAATGCGCCAGCGGATGGCGATGCCTACCTTGAATTAACTCGCATCTACATGGAGCAAGGAAGATACTTCGATGCGAAACGCGTTTTGGATAAAGCGATGGAGCACTTATCCGATGATCCGCGGATTGTGTATGAATGGGAAGAGATGCAAGTCGCTCGCTCGCGACAATTGCTCGAGAATGCAGAAGAGCTACTAAAGAAAGAAAAAACACAAGCGCATCGCGATAGCCGAGATCGCTGCGCCATCGATTTGGCAAATATTCGAATTCATGTTTGCTCGGCCCGCATGAAACGCGATCCGAACGAATACGAGCTCGTTCTCCCCTTAGCCTCCTCTCTGCGACAGCTTGGTCGCCACCAGGAAGCGATCGACGCATTAAAGTGCAAGAAGGATATCCCCGAAATACGAGCCCGAGTTTGTCTGCAACTAGGCATGGCCTTGATGCAAACCGAACATCCACTGGAAGCGTTATCAGCGTTTCGCCAAGCGGCTCTCTATCGCGCCCCACCCCCTCCCGAAAAGATTCGAGACAAGGCTCTTGAATTGGCAACGGAAGTTTCTGAAAAGCTAGGCTTAATAGATGCCGCACGTCGTTACGTAAAGCTCCGTCTCGAAGCCTATCCCAATGATGCCACACTCAAACAGACTTTAGCTAAATTGAATTGCAAACCTGCTGAAACCAACGGATAGATTCGACGATTCGACTGCATTTACAGGGGAGAAACCAACATGGCACAAGCCATTGTAGATCCAGAACAGTTACGTCGCTTTGCAGCCATGTTGAGGCATTTCAATCATGAGATGAGCGATGGCGCAGCGAAACTAAACCAACAAATGGGCGAACTGGCAGCCACTTGGCGTGACCAAGAACATCGCAAGTTCGCCACCGAATTTGCGGAGCAGATGAAACTCATTTCGCGTCTGGTCGAAAATGCCGAAAAGCACATTCCCTACTTGATGCGTAAAGCCGAATTGATCGAAGAATATCTCCGCCAATAAGTTCGTTACCCAGCGAGGTTCCACGTGGCAAATGAAGCTCATATCGAATCGATCGAATCGTTAAAGCAATTGGCTCTAACCCTGGGCAAAATGCGAGAAATGACCGCTCGGGAAGTAGAAGCCATTCAAGTCGAACTTCGACGCTTAGAGTTCTGGCTTGAAGAAGCACTGCCTGGGTATTGGGAAGAACAGATGCGACTAGCCAATCGTCGCTGGGTTGAAGCTCGACAAGTATTGAGCGATTGCGAAAGCAAAGTACGTGATGACGAGCAACGGAGTTGTAGCGAGCATCGCAAACGGTGGGAAAGAGCAGCCGAGCGTTTAGCTTTCTGTGAACGTAAACTTCGCCTGCTAAAACAATGTCGCAATGATTGGAAACAAGAGTTGGATCGAGTTCGTCCACGCATCGCTGCGTTGAACGAACTGGCAGAAACTGGCTTACCACTGTGTCAAAACAAGTTACAAAACCACCTTGAAATCATGCAGAAATATACTGAACTAACATGAGCGGATTACAATTTTCGCATGACTTACCAGGCAGCATTCAGCGACTCACGCGAATGCTGAATGATTTACGAAACGACGTTACCAATCTTAACGAAACCTGGAAAGACAAAAAGTCTACCGAGTTTCAAACAGATCACTTATTGCCGATTGAGCCTGTACTTACCGGGGTCATTACCTCGCTATCAGACTTAGCTGAGTTGAGTGGGGATATTCAGAAGAAACTTCGAGAAGCGGAATCGATGCAATGAATCCACTATACCTTTCCCTAAAAACCTATCGCGGTATCGCTCATTCTTTGCAAAAGCGATTTGATAGCGCGCAATCAGAACTGAGCGAAAAGCTCTCGACACTCCAACTACATCGCGACGATCTGGAAAAACAAGAAGATCTAGCCATTGCCGAATTGCAGCAACTGTTGAAGCAAGAGGAAACGAAGCTTTTAACCTCTTGGGATGATGAACTTGAAAAATACGCAGAAGCGGCAGATCGCAAAACGCATCAATCGTTCGATCAGCAGAAATCCAAATTCGCCAAACTAGAACAAGAACGCAAAACGAAGCTGGCTTTCTTCCAACAACAATACACCCAAGCACTCCATGAAGCGGATGTTGAGTATAAGAAACATAAAGATGAACCGCGGCATGAATATGAACAAGTCATGCAACAACTTCACGCAACAGCCAAACCTTCTGCGCAAGCGGTGGTCGAGGCTCGTGAAGTTGTCAAAGCACGCGGTGTGACGCTCCATCAACAAAAACCGAATGAGAAATTTGATCACATCGAAACGCTTCTGCAAGCGACCGAACACTTGGGCGAATTGCATGCGAAGTTACACCGCGAGGTAGAACGACTAAGCCAACATCCGATCGCAAGAATTATTGAGACGTTTTGGTTCTGGATTATCCTACTGTTGATTTGTGGTATCACTGCGGGTGCGGCGTACGGCATCACCCAGGATTGGATGCAAGTTGGCATCGCAACGGGTGTTGTCGCAGTTGCTGCTTTTGTAGTACTAACTTTCGGACTGCGCGTTCCACTAAAGAAATACACATTGCAACATTATCCCATTATTGAAGTGCTGTGGGCCGATTGCGGTCAAGCTTTGCAGACCGCTGAGCAATTCGCGCGACAACAAGCTGAAAACAAACTGAATGCTCTTCAAGAGAAACATGATAAAGCGAAAAGAGATGCTGAGACACATTGGAAGGATAACTCAACAAGTTTAGAAAGCCGTATTGATACTGAAAAACGAGACCTCTTGAAATCGATGAATGAATTTCGCGAGAAAGTGGAACAAGAATTTCTCGATCGTCGCAAGCTAAGCAATGACGACGGCGACAAAAAACACGCAGCCTGGAAAAAAGAGGCTCAACAACGTCTACAAGCGCGCCGTGATTTGAAAGTAAAGCGATTGGCCGACATCGATCAGACTGCCCAGCAATGGAAAGAACGTGCCGAATTCCGTGTTTCTAAAGGTCTAAAATCTGCTCAGCAGATTAGCAAACGGCTTAAGGGGGAATTGGGGGGCCGATACGTTAGTTGGGATAGCCCACTCTGGCAAAAAGAGGGAATGTTAACGGTTGCACACGAACCCGCTCTCACTGTCGGCAAGTTGAGAATCCCAACACATATGCTCAAGGATTCCAGCTACAACAATATGAACCGCCCGTTGGAGTCTGAAACGAGTGGAGAAAGTGAAGTGCTGGATAATACTGGCATCCGCCTTCCGGTCACCTTCCTACCTCTTAAGCATTCGGGCCTGTTGGTCCGCACTGCTTCGAATCAAAACGATCTTGGCAAACGCATTCTGTCTCAAGTGGTGATGCGCGCGTTAACTTCTTTACCACCAGGAAAAGTCTTTCTGACCGTTATCGATCCACGCGGATTGGGACGCGATTTTTCGTGGCTTATGCACTTAGGCGATTTCGATCCAAGATTAGTCCAACATCGCGTTTGGACCGAACCGGTTCATATAGGCCATCACCTCAGCGAATTGGTTCGACATAGTGAGCAAGTCATTCAGCAGCAGTTGCGAGATCGATACACCAACCTGTATCAATACAATCAGCAAGCAGGTACGTTGGCAGAACCTTATCATTTTATCTTGTGGCCCGACTTCCCATTCGGCTGCGATGAGTCGGCTTGGAAGAGCATTTCAAGCTTACTACAAGCTGGCCCACGTTGTGGTGTCGCGGTTTGTCTGCAGTGCGATGAGTCATTAAATTGGCCAACCTTCATGGAGAAGAAAGCTCTTGAACAAATTGGGCTCAAGATCAAAGTGGACGAAACAGGTAAAACGTCATTGCTTGAACCCAGCTTGGAAGACTTTGAATTTGAGATCGATCAGCCACCCGAAGATGGTTTAAAGAGCCGCTTAATTCGCAATTGCGGGATGGCAGCCCTGGAAGCTGGCAGAATCGAATTGCCGTTGAAGCAAGTCGTTGGGGAGAGCTTCGTACGTTGGCAAGAGAACTCCGCCAAACTGTTGGAAGTTCCGCTCGGACAAAGTGGGCCTGGGCGCGTCGTGTCGATGCGATTGGGAGTGGGTACCAATCAACATGTTCTCATTGCAGGCAAAACGGGTTCCGGTAAATCCACGTTGCTACATACCCTTATCACAAGCGCGGCTCTCCGATATTCGCCCGATCAATTGCGATTGATATTACTCGACTTCAAAAAAGGGGTTGAATTCCAAGTCTATGCTGAATCGGAATTACCGCACGCTGATATCATCGGAATTGAAAGTCAACGTGAGTTCGGCTTGAGCGCACTAGAATTTCTCGATCAATGCCTGCAGCTTCGCGGCGAAATGTTCCGTGAGGCGGGCGTGCAAGACGTCGCCGGCTGGGCTCAACGCCATCCAGACATTCCTATGCCGAGAATTCTTTTGGTCATCGATGAATTCCAAGAGTTGTTTGTCCAAGACGATAAGCTATCGCAACAAGCTTCGCTGCTCTTGGATCGAGTTGTACGTCAAGGTCGATCTTTCGGTGTGCATGCGATCCTGGCTTCGCAAACTCTTGCGGGAGCTTATTCGCTGCCAAGAACAACGCTCGGGCAGATGGGAGTTCGCATCGCCCTGCAATGCGATGAAGCGGATGCTGCGGTGATTCTCAGCGATGACAATCTCGCTGCCAGTCGCTTGAGCTATCCAGGACAAGCAATCTACAACAACGCAGGTGGTCGTATTGAAGGGAACAATCCGCTGCAAATCGCTTGGGTAAGTTCTGCCGAACAACACGAGTGGTTTCAAGCGATGCTGCCCAAGCCCATCAATCGTGATAAGACCACAAATCGTTTAGAGAAGACGATTGTTTTCGAAGGACACAAACCAAGTCAATGGACCAGTCTGGAAGTGGATGGTGCACTGCAATCTGCTTGGCAACTCATGGGCAAGCAATCGGATCCCGTGGTACTTGGGGATGCTGTGGCGATTCGACCGGCAGTCGGTTTTGCTCGGAGTAGTCAACCGGGACGCAACGTATTGGTGGTTGGCAGTGACGGGCGTCTGGCAGGTCGTTTGACGCATTTAGCGCTGCGAAGCCAAGCCCGAGCGGCTGAATTGTCGCAACGGCCGCAACCCTCTTGGAAGATACTCTTTGGCGCTCGTCCCAATGATCCTGGTAGTGATCAGTTCATAGAGCAATTGAAGGCGACTGAAAAATCGGTCGAGATTATTGCACTTAAGGACATCGAACAAGAATTGAAGGCGATGGCCGAATTGATTGATCGTCGGCAGAGCGAAGATGCACCACAGTATGCTCCCGTCTGGTTGGTCGTATGGCAATTAGATCGGTTCCGCAATTTGAAGCGGGGTGAAGAGTTTTCCTTTGGTGGGAGCGACGACGAGGGACTAGAAAAAATCTTCTCGCGTATTGTCCGTGATGGACCTTCGGTGGGAGTTCACGCTTGGATTTGGGCCGATAGTTTCTCGACGGCCTCACGTTGGTTAAGCCGATCAACGCTCAATGACTGCGAAGTTCGTTTGTTGATGCAGATGAGTACAGCCGATTCGAATCATTTGATCGATTCGAACGCCGCCGCTCATCTAGGTCCACAATTGGCCCTGTTATATGACCATGCGAGCGGGCTCACCGATAAGGTGCGGCCAGTCGTCTTGGATGATGCCAAAGTTTAAGCCGCTTTTTTGTGCGACTCACCGTTTTCATTTGGCTGGGCATCCCCTTGGGATGTTGCGGCAGCTTGTGACTCGGCGAGTCGCATCCAGGTTTCTCGGAGAACTTTTTCTACTTTGAGATCGGTCATACAGCGATGATGGCCGAGGGGGCAGGTTCGCTTCCAGCAAGCTCGGCAAGATAGTTTTTCTTCGAGATGCGATTCGCGAACGTTGTATGTTGTTGTCCAGGCCGGTTCGGTAGGACCAAAGAGCGAAACCACCGGTCGATTAAAGGCAACTGCGATATGACGTGGACCGCTATCAGTGCTAATGACGACCGAGGCCTTAGCTAAGACGGCTTTGGTAAGCCCCAGCGGTAAGGCAGATTCATTGCCCATCGAGCGCACTCTGGGATTCGCCAATTCCGTTTCAATCGCATTGGCAGCTTCTCGTTCATCGGGCCCGCAGTGCAAAAGTACTTGGAGCTGAGGATTTCCGGAGAGCTCTTTAGCTAGATCACGCACATGTTCGGTTGGCCAGAGTTTAGCCCCACCATACGCTCCGCCGTTATTGATGACAACTGTGGGGTGGGAGTCTGTCCAGTCCCATTTGGCGTAGAGGTCTTGTAATAGTCCGCGATCCTGCGAGGTGAGTGCGAGCTCCATATGTCGATCGAGGGTGATGGCTCCGATCGAATCGGCGAGTCGTAGATAATAATCGATGGCAGGGATGGGGAGCCATTTACGCCCGCTTCGAGGAGCATGGAGTCGTTGAGTGAGGAGGGTTGAACGACCGTCTCGGGCATATCCGATTCGATGTCGCGCACCGGCGAGCCAGGCCATGGCAGCGGATGTAAATGAATTGGGCAGCAGAATGGCGGTATCTACTTTTTCGCGGCGGAGTCGTTGTACGATAGCGCGACGATTGGGGAGTGGTCCGCGGCTGCGTGCTTTGAAGGCCCAGGTTTCGTTGAGCCAGCTGGTGCCTTCGAGGACACCGACCACGGCTGGTTTACCGATGCCGACGATTCGGACATTACGACCATAGAAGTTGCGTAGGGCGCGCAGGGTTGGGGTTGCCATCACTGCATCGCCGACCCAATTGGGGAGAAAGATTGCAACTTGCTTCATACCGATGCCCAAATCGAAAAAGGCTTTATTTTCAGGGTTCTTAACGCATGGAAGCTCTCGTAGGGCAGGGGGACTATCGTGAATTGGTACCCTGAGCCAATACGGCCCTCCATGTCCGTTACTCGCCGCATATATTATC
>JBILTA010000225.1:0-8041 GCA_044371785.1 Pirellulaceae bacterium
CAATGGCGAAGCTTGCGAGGGCCACGGTGGATCATGGAGCGTCGCGTATCCATCGAGCGAACAGAGATGCATCATCGCTGACAAATCAAGAGGACCATTCACCCGAAACACATCGCGATCATCAACCTCCAATCGATCTCGCAAATAGTCCACCATCGATTGCGAACAATCGAAGTCGATTTCCAAACGAACACAATCGGCTGTGCGACGCCGATAGAGAACTTCTTGCATACCGCTCATCAAGTCAGCCGCGCCATCCTCGCGCACACTCACATCCGCATTGCGAGTGATACGGAATGTTGCCACTTCTTCCACATCATCGCTCGGAAAATATCGATCTACCATCGCGGTGACCACATCTTCCAGCATCATGTAACTGTAACCTTGATCCGCCGGCAGTGAGATAAATCGCGATAAGATCTTTCCCAAAGGCATGATCGCGTATCGTCGAGGAGTTTCGGGCTCATCAACCTTTAAAGCGATGCAGAGGTAAATCGACTGGTTGCCCAGTAAAGGAAATGGCCCTTCGGGATCAATGGCCATCGGCGACATCACCGGATATATCTCTTCTTGGAACATGCGCTCGGCAAACTCGCGCATCTTGGGCGAAGCCGATTGCATACGCACCCGTTGGATACCTGCAGCCTGTAAACCCGGCTCGATGGCATTGAGAAAGCAGTCATACTGTGACGCTACCATCCGCCGCGCTCGATCATAGATCGCCGATAGCTGCTGCGTAACACTCATTCCAGCCGGATCGGTCGAAACGACATGCTGCTCCAATTGCAACTGTAGGCCGCCGACACGCACCATAAAGAACTCATCTAAGTTCGAACTGGTGATCGCCAAAAATTTCAATCGCTCCAACAACGGCACGTTCGGGCAGATGGCTTGATCCAAAGGACGTTGATTAAATTCCAACCAACTCAACTCACGATTGAAGAACTTCACAGAATCAGAATTCATCTTGCGCTCGCCGGTCCAATCATTCGTCCGCACATGACACACAGCAACGGATATGCCGTTCGGAACAGCTTGAAATAAGGCCGACCGCGTCAAACTCCGTTGAACTACCTCATACTATCGTAATGCAGATAGATGTAGTACAGAAGATATGGAGCCCCTTTGTGCTCCTACACGCCCCGATTTTCCCAGAATCCAGAGCTAACTGGCCTGCCGAACACCCGTTCGTTCACCTTGACGTGCTCGAACCAGAGTATCGTATACCCCAAGAATCTCGTTTACCATTCGAGACATCGAAAATCGATCATGTGCGGCCGCCTTCGCACGCTGGCAGCGCCATTGCAGCTCATCGCCACCTTGAAACACCGCATTAACACCCCGAGCCACTTCGACACTTGACTCCGTTCGAATCAATTCGGCTAACGGTGACTCCAAATCGGCCCTTACCACTTCCGCTAAACCACCAACCGCAGTTGCAACCAAAGGTTTCAGCAACATCTGGCTCTCGATCGCTACCAACGACAGCGCTTCAGATAACGAAGGTTGGGCTACTACGTCCGCTGCTGATAATAGACGCGTTGCATCGGAACGAAATCCTAAGAGCTTGACGGAATTCTCTAAATTCAATTCAACAATAAGGCGCTCTAACTCCCCGCGCTCTTTTCCTTCACCGGCAATCACTAACTTCGCTTGGGGATGCTGATTCAATATCATCGGCATCGCTTCGACGACATACCGATGCCCTTTGCAACTGAGCAGATTCCCCACACACATGATGATGCGACTCTGCACGTCCCAATTCAATTCGCTCAATAGATCACTTCGCGCTGAGCTATCAAATTGAGGCTCATCCACCGCTCCATAAATGACAGCCGTTTGTTCGGGTCTCAATCCGCAGTCGATCACCGCTTTTTGTGCTGCTCGAGAGACACACACCACACGATCAATCATCCAGCGGTATTTTTGTCGCCATCGCAAAGGAAAGATCGTATGTTTGGTCCAAACCCTGGCAATGCGACGACAATCAAAAACGGCGAGAGAAGTTCCGATCACCGCATGACTGTCATTGAAATGAATGAGATCGATATCGGAACGGCGAATAAAGTTGCGAATGGAATGCAAATCGCGAAGAGAGCGACCTTTACCATGTACGGGCAACCAGGAATACGAAGATGATTCAAGACGCTGAGCCATGGGACTTTTTTCGGGTGCAATCCAATGCACGCGAACACCCATTTGGCTTAGCCCCTTACCCAGTGACCATAGCCACTGTTCGCCACCACCCCATTGCGGCTGTGACGAGATCAAAACGACTCCCAATCCTTTAGCCATCATTTTCCAATAAGACCAAACAACGAATCGTAGGTGAAGCCTCAACGCTCCCCCCTACATCAAATTACCTACATCAAATTAGCAGGTACCCTCGTATCATTTGAAGAGCATTTCCAGCGGATACCGTCGGTAGCCTCTCTTATTCAACCCAAAACGCATCCTACCTCACCTGCCAACCTTACCCAAACCACCAACACACCAGATCCCTTCAGGCACCGCGAGACGAAACGATATTGACCGGAAGGTGACAAACAAATTACTCTGCCGTGCTTGCGCTAGAAATCGGTGCAGATTTTACGCTCAAAGCGGGCGCAAAATCGGTTAAAAATCACCCCAAAACGGACTTTGAGGGCCCCTGATATGGGTACGATGCTGCGTGGACTCGGCATCAATACACGTCAGTTTCGCAACGGAGTGCGGGAAATTCCTGCTTTCTTCCGCGATTACTGGCATTTGCGAGATAGCCTAAAAGAACTTGGAGACGAGTTTCCGCTCGCAAAGTGGAACCCATGTCTGACGGACCGCTCCGATTGCAATGGTGTCGCATCAGGCCATTATTTTCACCAAGACCTGCTGATCGCGCGGCAAATCTTCCTCAACCAACCCCAGCGACATGTAGATGTCGGCTCACGCGTTGACGGATTCGTGGCACATGTCGCCGTCTTTCGCCCCATCGAAGTCCTCGATATCCGGCCACAAGAAAGCACAATCCCCAACATCCACTTCAAACAAGCTGACATCACTTCAGATCAATTCGCTTTAACCGACTATTGCGATTCTCTGAGTTGCCTACACGCGATCGAACATTTCGGCTTGGGTCGATACGGCGATCCGATCGATGCTCGCGGCCACTTACGTGGGCTGACCAACATGCATCGTTGCCTGAAACAAGGTGGAACCTTTTATCTCTCCACACCCATTGGCCCTCAACGCATCGAATTCAATGCGCATCGCGTGTTCTCCATTCGCTATTTGCTCGATTGGCTACAGCCGCTGTTTGATTTGAAAGCATTTTCGTTCGTTGATGACACTGGAAATTTGCATGCACACTGTGAGCTTACGGAGGAGAGAATCGTCTCGAATTGCGGTTGCAAATACGGTTGCGGGATTTTTGAGCTTGTTAAGAAGTAGTCGACGCCCAGATTTGGCGTTGCACAAAAGCGCGGGCCCATTTATCAAGATGGGTTCAGTTCAATGGTACTCTGATGGAATTAGGAAGTAAGTGGATGGATCCACAAGACACAATATTGGTAACAGGTGGCAGCGGCATGGTAGGCAGTACCATGGTTCGCTATCTCAGGCAATCAGGTTTTGGCAATGTCGTCGCCCCTACGCGCAAGGAACTCGACCTGCTTGACGCAGAGCAAGTCGACTACTACTTCCGTACAACTCGCCCTCGTTATGTGATGATGTTGGCATCGAAAGTAGGCGGCATTTCGGCTCATTTCTCTGATCCAGTCGGTTTCCTGGAAGAGAACACGCGAATGTACACACACGTGTATGCAGCTTGCCATCGCTATCGTGTCGACAAAACATTGTTCTTGGGCAGTTCATGTATTTATCCACGACATGCGCCGCAGCCGATCCAAGAAACGTCTTTGCTAACAGCAGCGCTCGAACCCGCGCACGAAGGCTATGCACTTGCGAAGATCGTCGGTCTGAAACTTGCCGAATATTATCATCGCCAACATGGGCTCAAGAGCGTCTGCCCCATCTTATGCAATGTTTATGGCAATGAGTTGCGTTACGATCCTGAGAAAAGCCATGTCGTCAGCGCCTTGATTCGTCGCTTCTCCGATGCAGTGGATCAACGTCGTTATGAAACAACTTTATGGGGCACTGGAACGCCGCGACGCGAGTTCATGCATGTCGATGACGCAGTCCGCGGATTGCTCGTGATCATGAAAAGCGTGGAAACCCCACAGCCGATCAATCTTGGCACGGGTTATGACATCTCAATTAAGGAACTGGCGATCGAGATTGCTCATCAAGTGGGCTATCGCGGAAAAATTGATTGGGATACCGAAAAGCCAGATGGCATGCCACGCAAGTGCATGGATTGCAGCAAAGTTCAGCAACTTGGTTTCCGGCCCAGCATATCGCTCGACGAAGGAATATCGCGTTCGATCACCGAGTATCGCAACTATAAACGTTCAGGTCGCATGGCTGCTTAATGCCTAGATAGATTGGCACGAACATGTCGTATCGAGTCCTCATATCCACGCCGCATCCCGACTGGCCACTGCTGCGTCAGTTGCCGGGACAAGCGGCGCATATGTTCGCTCCCAACAAATCGCCAGGATGCAATCGCCATGTTGCTACTTGGGACGACTGGACCTTTATTGTTGATCAAGAACCCGATGAAGTGGATGCCTGGGTCGTCCTTGAAGATGTGAACGGGCCACAACGTACGAAAGTGCCACCGCAAAACACGTTATTGCTCACGGGCGAACCACCCAGCATGCGTCGTTATCGAACGAGTTATCTGCAACAATTTTCGCAGGTCATCACCTGCCACGCTGCTCTTGCAAATGACAATATTCGTCAACCTGCGATCCAACTCGCTCCACAAGGCTTACCCTGGCACATCGGTATCGACCGCATGCGCAATGACCATGTGAGTTACGCTTACGACGATTTTGCCACAGCCCCTACACCGAGCAAAACTGGTCTACTTTCCGTGGTCTGCTCCAATAAAACGATCACTCGCGATCATCGTGCTCGCCTGGAATTCGTTCAGGTTCTCAAGAGCCACTTTGGTAGTGACTTGGCTGTGTTTGGACGCGGCTTCCAAGAAATCGGTGACAAATGGGATGCCATCGCCCCGTTCCGCTTCCATGTGGTCCTTGAGAATGATTCCGTCGCGCACTACTTCAGTGAAAAACTCACCGACTGCTTCTTAGCTCAAACATACCCCATCTACTACGGTTGCCCCAACGTCGCGCAATACTTTCCCCAGAACAGCTTCTCGGCAATCGACATTCATCAGCCGGATCAAGCGATCGCGATCATTCAAAAGGCGATCGATGCCCAACTCGATCTAGAGCGAGGCGAAGCTGTGCGACAGAGCCGCGATCTCGTACTGAATGAATACAACTTGTTCTCCATCATACGAAACTATTTTTCGCAACGTCTGCAGCCTGGCCGACCACTTGAACAAACCCTATATCCGCGACGTCATAAATGGTCCTTGCAATGGGCAAAATTGCAACGCCTCCATCGACGCCTCGTACAAGCTGCATAGAGGATATCGGTATGATTATAACCCGACTCAACGGTGGCCTTGGCAACCAGTTGTTTCAATATGCCTTTGGCCGAGCTTTGTCGATTCGACATGGTGCTCCGCTCCGTTTAGATATCCGTGACTATCGCGAGAACCCACAACATGGTCTCCTGATCCAGAACTTTAATATCGATGGTGAGTTTCTTCCTACGAATCACTCTATCGCTGCACCTGATATCACGCGCCGCACAAAATGGCAACGCTGGCTCTGGAATATGAACCCCTCACACGCTCGCTGGGTTCGAGAAAAGCCTTTCGGCTTCCAACCACAATGGCTCAAGCTGGGCAAATCGGTTTATCTGGACGGCTACTGGCAGAGCGAGTCGTTCTTTCGCGATTTCAGCAACACATTGCGCAACGAATTAACTTTAAAGGCTCCCCCTTCGCTGGCAACACAAGAGATCGCTGCTCAAATGCGACAAACCCGATCGGTTGCGATGCATATCCGCCGCGGTGATTATGTGACCGATCCCAAGGTTGCCAAGATCTATCTACCGTTGTCACTGGCCTATTACGAACGCTGCCTAAACGATTGGGCCGCCGATCAACGCAATGTGCGAGTTTTCGTTTTCTCTAACGACATCGCCTGGTGCAAAAAGAATATTCGCTGGGCTCAACCGACGGTGTATGTCGATCACACCACCGCTCTAACGGCATACGAAGATCTTTATTTGATGCAACAAGCTGAGTGCTGCATTACTGCCAATAGTACCTTGAGTTGGTGGGGAGCGTGGCTCGGCCGACGCCCCAATCATGTGGTTTACACCCCTGCAAACTGGTTCTACCCCAACACACTCGACGATCAATACTTGCCCTGTGATGGTTGGGTGCAAATGCCTATCGATCCGATATCCGCTCAAACTCAAATGCCTTCGTCCCATGCCGCTTAATAAACCCCATAATACCTCGAACAACAAAGTATCGGTATTAATGCCGGTCTACAACGCTGCACCCTATTTGGTCGCCAGTGTTGCCAGCATCATCGAGCAAGATTTCCGCGATTGGGAATTGATCTGTGTTAACGATGGAAGTCGCGACGGGTCACTGCAGATACTCGAACGATTTGCAAAAATCGATCCTCGAGTCCGCGTGATCGACCAACCCAACGGAGGAATTGTCTCGGCTTTACAACGCGCAATCGCTGAATCGAGTGGCGAACTGCTAGCGAGAATGGATGCGGATGATATCTCCGTATCGTCGAGATTCGAAAAGCAAGTCGATTACTTGCAAAAGCACCCGGACGTTGTTGTAGTAGGTGGAGCCGCTTTAGAGATCGACGCGGATGGTGATCCACTGCGCATCACACGTCATCCCAACGATTCCCAGCAACTCGTCCATCGCTTGTTAACACGCCAAAGTGCCCTGATTCACCCCAGTGTAATGATGCGCCGTGACGCTGTCCTAAAAGCGGGCGGCTATCGCCCAAAATATCAATGGATCGAAGACCATGACCTTTGGCTGAGACTTTCAAAGCTGGGTAAACTCGCCAACATCGATTCGGTACTATTGGGCTATCGCCAACACGCAACCAGTGTCTGCTGGCAGCGGAGCAATACACAGCGTGAACTCATGAACGAACTGCTACAAGAGGCCTACGCCGAGCGCAATCTCCCCTGCCCTGATGAGGTCCTAATGGATTCGGTTAAGGCACGTTCGCAAGGGGGCCCGGGGAAATGGACGCGCATGGCCTTACGAGGTGGCCATACCCAAACAGCCAAGAAACATTTAAAAGCACTGTGGCGCAGCGATGATTCATGGCGATATAAGTGCCGAATGACACTCGAGTTTGCATTGCGATATTCGACCGCCGCCACCCAACGCCAGCCTGAAACCACCGCGAATGTTCTACCCGACCTCTCCTCTTGGCGTTCGCGTATAGCCGCCTAGGCCTTTTTTGATTCACGGGCGTTTGGGTTTGTCGACGCCCCCACCAGCATGTACCATAGTATATCGGGTGCCGTAGGTACGTAGGACTTCTTTTGGCGACGTGTGATTGTAAATGTCTTCTGGATCTTCTCCCTTAGTTCGGTCGGAGGACCGCAAACCAGTTCCGGTCGCGGTCATCGACATCGGTGCCACCAGCATTCGTATGGCAATCGCCGAAATCGACTTCAACAGCCAAATCCGAATCCTCGAAACATTGAACCAAGCTGTATCACTCGGAAAAGATACGTTCTCGCAACGCCGTATTCGTAAATCATCGATCGAAGATTGTGTTCGTGTGCTGAAGAGCTATCGCAAACTTCTTCGTGAATATGGAATCACTCAACCGAACCAAATTCGGATTGTTGCTACCAGCGCGGTTCGCGAAGCCATGAATCGAATGGCCTTTCTAGACCGCATCTATGTAGCCACCGGCATGAGCGTCGAACCGATTGAAGAAGCAGAAGTAAACCGCATCACTTACATGGGCATACAGCCCTTGCTTCAGCAAGATCCAAAGCTGGCAGCATCGAGAACGGT
>JBILTA010000226.1:0-8028 GCA_044371785.1 Pirellulaceae bacterium
GACCGGGGACGGATCGCTGTAGCTATCGCTTGACGCGGGCTTGGGAAAACTGTTTGGCCATCGGTAAGCTTGTTTTGGACGCTGGGCGACCGGGGACGGATCGCTGTAGCTATCGCTTGACGCGGGCTTGGGAAAACTGTTTGGCCATCGGTAAGCTTGTTTTGGACGCTGGGCGACCGGGGACGGATCGCCCTACTATAAGTCGCGAAAAACTTCTTTGCCGTCGATGACAATACGAAAAGTGGCGAGACGCAAAAATCGGCCAATGACAACTTCAACCAACCAATCCGAGTCAGGTAACCCAGGTGCCAACGGCTTTCGAAACTCAATAAATCGCGTAAACCAAATCCAAGTGATGCACCACCAGACCGCTTCGCCATTCACTCGTACCACTTGCCGAAAATGCAGCCCAGAATACTCCAGCGTCCATGGCGTTGCGCCAGACATCACCACATCACGCTCCAATAAGCCGCGTCGGACGCAGACCGCTTCCGCAACAACATCGTCGCCATTTAACTCCGCCTTCAACTCGTGCAAACCGAGTTGCGTCGATGGCGGAGCAAACGGATTCGAACTCGGTTGCGTCATAACTGTGGCACTTCCTTGTCCAACTCCAAAATGTTCTGGATCAAAATCGTGCCTGTCCTCTCCCCTAGTGACACTCTAGAGACATAGTTGTATTTCGAAAAGCTCAGGAAATCGACTTCGGTCAAAATGTAACCGAATGCATCATTGGTCAAGCCGAACAGCATATTCTGCTCGCCATGCATCTTGCGTTTGAGGTACATACCAATGTTCGGCAAAGCTTCACCGGGGATTGTGGCAATGCGAGCCGGCCCCAATTGAATCAACTGAATGCGAGAAGTGATGGTGCGTTTCTCCGCATTATACGGATACTTCAAGGGGGAATATTGTACTACACCCCACAAGTCATTTGAGTCGACCGGAAATTCTACCATACGATGTTGACATTGAACGGCTGGACTGGCAAGCGCTGGAGTATCGCCCAAGATGCGCAAGGACTCATTGGCTAATTGTTCACCGATGCGGATGCACTCACTCCATTCACGCTTATCATGCCAACGAGCTTTCAGCGGATCGGCAACTTGGGATAGATCACGATTGTCGGCTGTGATCATTCCCCCTTGGGCACTGTTCATGAACAAGGCGAGTCCACCCGCTTGCTTTTCGATGCGATCGCACAATGGACCAATCAAGTCGGGGCTCATCGCTCCCACTTCATTGCCCAATACTTCGGGATGAATCGCATAATTCACCAGTGTGGCAATCGGTTTGTCTTTCAGGCTCACAAATTGCAGCACATTAGCCCGAGGATCGTACAACTCAACGGCATAGTAGTTGTAGGCAACTTGACCTTCAACATTTCCAACCGCACTACGCAATTTTGCTGGTTGCAAGTTTTGATCTGCTTCGTTGATCGCTTCCGCCATCCATTGACAAACTTGTTCGATATATTTCAGATCGCCCGTATGTCCCCCTTTGCCATCTGGGAAGGCATAGAAGTCTGGGCCGCTGTGCGTATGGGTCGCGCCTACGATGATGTTCTCGGATTTGATATTCTTTACTTGCGCTGCCACTTTTGACACAAGCACCGAAGGAAAACCGAGTGCGTCAATGCTGACGATGGCAAACTTGGTTGTACCACTGGCAACCACAATAGCGCGGGTCGACATCTCGCCGAGCTTTTTTGTCGCAGGGGCAGTTGGTCCCATACCTCCAGATACCGGCAAAAGGGGATTGGGAGTGATGATCCGCATAGCTGCTCCCACTTGCAATTCATCCGCAATGGCTGAATCGGAGTGGTAAAGAAACGCACCGAATAGAAAAACGAGCAGTAACGTTTGCCAATAAGCGGTACGCATGGAGAAGAGTCCTGTAGATATGAGGCGGAGCAAGTGGATAGCTGGATCAGCAGTTCCCGAATTCCCGCTTCATTATACAGGCCTCCGTAGGCAGCAAAAGTAGCTGGATTAGGCGCGAAAACGGCTCCGAATTCCGGAGTTTTGGGTAGATTTGAAGAATTGGCCCAAATCGAAAGCAATTTTGGCTCAACTGAACGGGCGGATGAAAAACTTTTGGAGAATTTCTTTTCAATGCGCAAAAAAATGAGCCCCGCCATGCCTCATTCAGATTGTACCCCAAGCCCAAGGTTTATCGCTCAACGTACAATCGTAGGAATTCGTCGAGCAACCCCGCAGTCATAACCATACTGCAGTCATACCAACCCTGCGGCCGCCGTTTTCGTCTATACCCATATCCCTGAGTTTATGCATGTCGAAAGAAAAGGACCTCGACGACGAATTTCGTTCAGCGCTGTCGCGCGGCGATGAGTCTGCATGGTTTGCTTTTCATCAGCGATACACTCTGCGTTTGATTCGTTACGCTCGAGCAATTGTCAAAGACGAACAACTCGCTCACGATGCTGTTCAAGCGATTATGGTGGGTTTAGTGCGTAATCGGACTAGGTTAGAGCAGATCCAAAACTTAGAAGCATATTTATTCTCGGCATTGCGACGCGACCTGTGGAGAATGATCAAGCAAGTACAAAAAGAAGCGGCGTTGTTGGTTCCGCTGGAGTCAGAAAGAAACGGAAGCTCCATTTCATTGCAGCTCGCGGATAGAAAACTTGTTGGTACCAATGCGGAAGATCGTGACTATTTGCATGTTGCCTTATCGCTGTTAAACGACGAACAACGGGCCGTGATTGAGCTTCGCTTTTTCGGTGAGTTAACCTTTGAATGCATTGCGGGTGTCTTGCAGCTACCTATGGGAACGATTGTTTCCCGTTATCGAGCCGGGTTGCAGCTTTTGAGGCATAATCTAGAGGATCAAGCATGACAAGCCAAGAACATGAGTCAGACCGACACGAGCTTGATTCCTATGAAATGCAATTGTGTGCTGAATTTCAGCGTAATGAGTCGTCAATGGTCACCGACGTAGAGACCACGGCAATTTGGATTGCGATGCGCAAAGAATTGCAGAGTGGGAGTGCAGACGAGGCTGCTGTGCGCGTGGGTCTTGCACATGGAGCCGGATCCTATTTTTCGTTCCGCAATTTGTTGACTTTGGCAGCCGTTGGGTTGTTGGTTGCTGTTAGTTCACTTTTCATGGTGGCTGCGAAGCAGCGTCGTGATGGGACTGTGATCTCAACGGTCACACATGTGGAGCAATTGATGCGGCGCGGCCGCGATGTTGAGCGGTCGAAACAAGAGTGGTTACCCGAAGAGCGTGAGATATGGAAACAATTGATGGGCCAAACGGCTAGTGGTATCGATCGCGATCGGGCGATCGTGTTGGAGAAGTAAGTGTGTTGTAAGACGTTACTCTAGCGGCGGTTTTAGGTTCGTGACTCAAAGGAGCACGAGCCGTTCCGGTCGTGAGGGCAATAGGTACAACCATGATAAGCGTATGCGGGATTGGTAACAGTTTGGCGCGTTTTCTTGATGGTGCGACGGTGTTGGAGGCAGAGCCCTATTTTGTCGTATCCATCTATGTTGAGAGCGTATTCCGGGGATTTGCGTCTTTACCCGGACCACCTAGCCTTCGCTGCGTTCCAGCTACGGGATAAGCGTAGACCAGCTATCGTGGTTTTATAAGATGATTTAGATACAACAGAAGATGTTTAGGATAAATAGGGCAGAGCCCGGGAACGAGGGCAAGACTAAATGAGCAAAAGGACATCGATTATGAAATGGGGTTTAGTAAGCGGTCTAGCGGCGTTGGCAGCGGGGTTGGGTTGGCTCAGCTGGTTGAATTACACAGCCGGTTTGCGCGTAACCGATATGCGTGACGAAATCGTCAAAGCGGGGCATCCAATCCACATTAAAGATCTATACGAGACGGAAGTTTCAGATAAAGACAACGCTTACGTCGAGTTCGAGAAATGTAAAGAGGAGATTAAGGCAGCTGACATCGCCGTCAGTGGTGATGCCAAAACTCAACCTCCCTATCTATCGGAGCGTAAACTGACCGCGGAAGAAATCAACGACCTTGCAGCAATTATGGCGGCTCATCAAGTGATGATCGATGACGTCATACAGGGCTCGAACAAGCAGCATTTACGTATACCGCTAGATACGGACCACATGGAAACGGTTCTGGAAGAACTTCTTGATCGCTCACAGGAGTTTCGTTCGATAGCGCGGGTTCTGTCGGCCAATGTTCGACTCAAGATCGCGCAAGGAAAAAATGACGAAGCAATGGAAAGTGCTGTGGCGATTCTAGAATGGAGTCAATTGATCGCCCAACAGCCGACGCTTGTGAGTTATCTAGTAGCGACCGCCGTTCGCGGTATTGGAATTCATTATGCGGCTGAGGTTTTATACGCTGGCCCACTAGAGGAAGAGTCATTGAAGCAATTGGAGAATGTGTTGGTGTCTTTTGACACGAATGCTATGTGGAAGAAGGTGGTGTATTCCGAGATTCCATTTTTTGTGGATGTCTTTCATCCCACACTGCCAACGGCCACACGTCATCTGTGGTTCTCTTTGGCCGCTGAAGCGGATTATCTCTATACGATGAAGAGCATCGCTGAGAAGCAAATGGTGCAGGATGGACTCTATGTGAATGTGATGCCTGACGAAAATTCTGGATATGGCAAAAGTTGGCTATTTGCATCGGTGACACCGGCGATCAACGCGACTCAAGAGGCGACGAAACGCGTTGATACGCAGAACCGTTGTTTACTGGCTCTATTGCAATGGCGCCGCCAGGGGGCGACAGCGGTTGATATTAAGGAATTGCAGCTAACAGGTTTAGCGGCCAAAGATCCGTATGATGGCGGGGCCTTAAAATTTCGAGTCTCAGAATTTGGACCGGTGATTTATTCCGTTGGGAACAATCGAGTGGACGACGGTGGCGAGAAGTCGTTGCTCGGCAAACAAGAAGATGTTGGAATCATGGCGCTGGAGCAACGGGCTGGCTTGGCTGAGGAGTAGTGCTTGATTCGGACCTATGAGACAGCCTCCTCTAGCTTCACGCCAGAGGAGCAATGACTTATTGGCTACGGGTCTTCAATGGCTTTGAAAGCTGGGTGAGTCGCGTTTCCCTTCGGCGTGGGCTCGAATGGAGAGCTTGGCAGGAGATGATGAGATTTAGGACTACAGCAACAGGCCAGCGATCGCACCGGTCATTAGGCATGCAAGCGTGCCACCGATCATGGCCCGCAGACCTAATTGAGCGATTTCGTTCTTGCGATCAGGTGCTAAGCCCCCAATACCGCCGACCTGTATGCCGATCGCACCAAAGTTAGAAAAACCACACAGTGCATAAGTCATGATGCGAACGGTTCGGTCGGATAACTTGGTCGCGGAATCCTGTTGAATCATCTGCCCCAACTGCTCATAAGCAATGAACTCATTGGCAATCATCTTGATTCCCAGCAAGCGACCTGCAGGAAGGCATTCGCCACTATCAATGCCCATCAAGAATGCGATCGGCCAGAATAGATAACTCAACGCTACCGATAAACTTAGAGTCGCGTTTCCTTTCTCATCGACAAAGCCGACCCACGTGCCCGCTTGCCCAAAAAGCCAATCACACATTGCAATCAATGCCAAAAAAGCTAACAACATCGCTCCCACATTCAGTGCCAATTGAAGCCCATCCGCCGCTCCCTGGGTTGCGGCCCCAATAAGATTCGGTGAAGTGCGGGGTAATTCCAACTGGACCGTTTGCATTGTTTTTTCAGGTTCTGTTTCGGGCACCATCAACTTAGCTATCATGAGTGCCGCTGGCGCACTGATCACACAGGCGGTCAATAAGTCTCCCGCACTGACTCCCATTTGGCTATATGCCCCGAGCAAACTTCCCGTCACCGTCGCAAAGCCACCCGTCATGAGCGCGTTCAGCTCTGAACGAGTCATCTTCGACAGATAAGGCTTAACTACCAAGGGGGCTTCGGTATGGCCGACAAAGATATTGGCTGCCGCCGATAAAGTTTCTGGGCCTGATGTTCTCAATGTCTTTTGCATCACCCAAGCGATTGACTTCACCAAGACCTGCATCACTCCGAGATGATACAAGACGGCCATCAGCGTCGAAAAGAAAATGATCGTGGGTAAAACTCCAAATGCAAACGTTGTGAGCAAATGAGTCTTGGGAACCGGAGCGGCGCCATCTAGCGATTCGCGAATTGTGAATAAGAAGCCACTACCCGCTTCGACAAACGACATCAGTTTCGAGACAGCTTGGTTGACCTGTTGGAAAACCCATTGCCCAACACTGGTCTTGAGCATGAAGACCGCTAACGAGAACTGCAGCAACAGGCCGCCGATGACAACGCGCCATGGAAATCGTTTTCGGTCCGTCGATAGGCTCCAAGCGATCGCAATAAAAGCGAAGATCCCAACGAAGCTAATCAGCCTTAACATCATAGGTGTCCTACGGGCATTTAACGTTGAGTGTTAAAGATTCGATCGCCCGCATCACCGAGACCGGGGACGATAAATTTGTGGCTGTTCAATTCGGGATCGACCGTACATACATAGATTGAGACATCAGGAAACTCACTTCGTACTGCATCAATGCCAGGTTGAGCGGCGATGACACTGAAGACACGAATATCTTGGACGCCCCATTTCTTGAGTGTCATGATTGCCATGCGGGTCGATCCGCCGGTGGCTAACATCGGATCAAGTACAATTGCAATATCTGTCGCGCCACCCTCTGGGAGTTTGCAATAGTATTCGACCGGTTTAGCGGTCGCTTCATCGCGATACATTCCTAAATGCCAAACTTCTGCGTCGGGCAATAGATTCAAAATGGGATCGACCAACCCCAAACCTGCCCGTAAGATCGGAACCAAGGCGATGCGGGCTGCAAGTCGTTGTGTGGTCAGTGGAGCGACGGGTGTCTCGATCGAATAATCTTGCGTCGGAAGTGTTTCGGTAACCTTGTAGGCGAGCAACATCGATAGCCGTTCGATTTGTTGTCGGAACAGAGCCGGGGGAGTTTCTTTAGCTCGCAGGATGGAAAGATGATGATCGACTAATGGATGATTAAGAACGACCAGTTGCCCCACGGTCAAATCCCCGGCTCAATTCGAGATACGAAGCGCTACGCAAGATGGGGCGAAGTTTAGCTCATGAGCAATACAAAAGCAATTGTGAGAGGCAGCGTGTTCCGTTCCGACCGCCCGCTCAGTGGCCTGTAAGTTTTGCTACCATTCGGGGCGAGCCCGATGGAGAGCAGCCGAAAACAAATCACCCCACAAGAATCCTTGCGGGGTGATTGCTTCAATCGGTTAAGTCCGAGCGTTCGGAGCCTATAGGGTCTTCAATACTTTTTCTAGCAAGGCCTTTGTCGCACGGATACCAGCGTATTCGTCGAGTTTGCTGCCTTCATATTCGATGCCGATATAACCCGAGTACTTCGAAGCTGCCACGAGTTTCATCATCTTGGCATAATCGGTGTGAGTTTCGTTACCTTCGGCGTCGAAATCATGGCTCTTGGCGCTAACGCCCTTGGCGAATGGCATTGTTTCTTCAACGCCCATATAGCGATCGTAGTCATGGAAGTTGCCGAAGTCAGGCAAGGTACCGCAGTTGTCCATTCCGACGGTCTTCATAACGCCGGCGAGCCACTTGCCATTCGAGCTCAAGCCGCCGTGGTTTTCAACGATGACGCCGATGTTGTGCGGCTTGGCGTATTCGCAAACACCGCGAAGCCCTTCTGCAGCGAGTTTGGTTTGCTCTTCGAAGGTACCTTCAGCATAGGCGTTCACGCGAATCGAGTGGCAACCGAGAAATTTGGCTGCATCGACCCACTTATAATGATTTTCGATCGCTTGCTTACGTTTAGTTGAATCTGGGTCACCCAATTTACCTTCACCATCGATCATGATCAGTACGTTGGCTACGCCAAGATCTTCGGACCGCTTCTTTAGATCGGTCAGATAAGCAGTGTCTTTCGCTTTGTCCTTAAAAAACTGATTGACGTATTCCACGCCATCGATACCGAATTCTTCTTTGGCGACCTTGGGGAAATCGAGGTTTGAAATCTTATTGG
>JBILTA010000227.1:0-7976 GCA_044371785.1 Pirellulaceae bacterium
CTGCTGTTACCGACTCACCCGCCCCCCTTGAACTCCCGCCACAATAGCTTCTACCTCAGAGCGAGTTACATAATTGTAATCACCCTCAATGGAGTGAGCCAAACATCCTGCTGCCGTTGCAAAATCAATCACATTCTGTAGATCAACAACAGATGATCTTGTCAAAGAAAATAGCATGCCTGCCGTAAACGCATCCCCTGCCCCAAGTCGATCCACAATATCGTTGATCTCGTACCAACTGGGTTCTTGATTGAGTAACGGAGCATAAACCACACGCTTGCTTTCCGACTCGTAGAGCATCCCGCCAAAAGAATTGCTATTGGCCGTACTGCCGATCCGTCTTGTCATGGCAACATACTTTAGGCGTGGATATCTCTCACCAATTTCTCGACTAATTCTCAGCAACTCTTCCGGTTGAGATGTCGTTGAACTTATGCCGAGAACCTCAGCTGCATCCTCTCGACCACCGATAAACATATCCACACGCGGCATCAACTCCCGCATGGTTTTAGTTGCTAACTCCCGTGCCGACAACGGTGCCTCCCAGGTCCACAACTTGCTGCGATAATTCATATCACAAGCAACCTTAACCCCCAACTCATTGGCTGCTTGCATGGCCGCCTTTGTTACCGAAGCAGCGTTTCGCGAAATTGCCGGTGTGATACCGCTAATCAACAGCCACTCGGCCCGCTTAAGGATCGTACTCCAATCATACTGATCCGCAGTAAGCATCGAGACCGAACTTCCCTCCCGATCATAGATCACTTGACTGGCACGTTGATTAGCTCCGCGTTCGTAGTAGTAAATACCTAATCTACCTTGCGAAGTCCGCACGATGCTAGATGTATCAACGCCCAGTGAGCGCAAGTCAGCAATACATGCATCCGCAACCGCATGATTGGGCAATGAGGTAACAAATGCTGCTTCGCCTCCCAGGTACGCAATTGACGCCGCGATCGAAGCTTCCGCCCCTGCGAAGGTGACTTCAACTTTTCCGGGCATCGCTTGTTGGATACGCTGAAAGCCTGGAGTCGCCACTCGAAGCATGATTTCTCCGAAGGTCACAATTCGGCTCATGCCTTCGCCCCACGTACACGTTGGACAATTTCCGAGGCTTCAATTGCCAGTTTTGTAATTGATGCCCAATCTTTCTTTTGAATCAAGTCGCGCGGACCAAGCCATGATCCACCGAGCGCCATGATATTCGCGTCTCGCAGATACTCTTCCGCATTCTTCGCATTGACGCCACCAAGGGGAATGTACTTCACTCCCAAATGCATATAGGGGGCAGCTGCCGACTTCAGATAATTTAAGCCGCCGCTTGGTTCCGACGGGAAGAATTTCAAAACTCGACATCCCAACTCCAACGCCATTTCGATATCTGTTGGAGTGCAAACGCCTGGCGAAAATGGTAAACCGATTTCGCTTGCCCGTTGCACAACACGTGGGTTCGTCCCTGGCGCCACGCCAAAGTCTGCTCCTGCATCTTTGGCCGCATCTGCCTGCTGTGGCGTTAAGATCGTGCCAACACCCACTACAACGTCAGGAACTTCGTTGGCAATTCGCCGAACGGATTCAATCGCGCTATCCGTCCTCAAGGTTAGCTCAATGCAATCCACTCCTCCTGCGTGCAGAGCCCGCGCCAGAGGCACAGCATCGCTGGCATCATCAATAATCAAAACTGCAATAACACCGCTTGTATAAAGTCGCTTGTGCAGATCGCTCGTCGATATTCGCCCCATATTGTCCATTCATTTCCCAAAAAGTTATCGAATCATTTTCGCCATGCGGCCATTTTCAATCATTGGCTGCTTCACTCAATACCTGATCGTAGTATTGGCGAGCTTTATCATATGCTTCCACTGCAGCGGCCTGCTCCGCTGGACGAATCTGTGGCTGTTTCCTACTCCAGCAAACATCGACAGCTTCGCGGCACCATTTTGCACTTTTTCGGCTCGCTCGAACGGGCCTATCATCCACAGTAACAAAAATCGGATTGGTGTGTAGAGAGGGAAAAACCCTAACTGCTACCCAACTCGATTCCTTAAGCTCGACACTCCATTTCAATTCATTCCAATTCCCATCCGCCTCAATGCTTTGGCTCTGAACAGGGAGTCCGTTGACAACCAATTCCACTTTGACCTGACGGCTCCCGCTCTGCCGGGCTCTTTCAATATGCCAGTAAGGCTTTTCATCCAATCGCCGTTGTTGTATCGCCTTTCCGAGTTCGGTTTGCATTTCTGGTAATAGGGCCGTTACCGAAGTAACAACTTCCACGGTACTAGGCTCTGATAGTTTGAGTTCGCTTACGTTTCCATCCTTGCTTGAGACCCCAAGTAACTGGCCGTTCACTTGAAACTTGCGGATATGGCTTGCGCCATCGCCCACATAGCTTCGCCCAAGCAATAGACCCTTTACCCATTGTTCGTAAGAGAGAGGTTGAGTCGTATCCATACCAACGTAGATCCGTCCCAAACCGACGCGTTCACCGTAGATACATGGAAAGTCTGTTTCGCCGCTAATTCGTGTTCGCAATCCGCAATTCAACACATGGTACCAGATGTTCAACTCCCACACGGCTGGCGTATCCACAGCGCTGATAAAATCACAGACATCATTCGGTGCAGCCACGATATACTCGTTGGCACCGATTCCATCAAACGGAGGCATCGCATAATCAGGTAATCGATCAGCCGCTTTCCCACCACGATTACTCGAGCCACCCCAAGTATTCGGGAGCGGTCCGCGTGAACCATCCGGCATGTAGTCGGGTAACGCTAATCCCCAGCCGCTATGACTATAACCAACCACTCCACCCTGCTCTTTTCCCCATTTGAGAACAGGTAACGTCCACGATGGCCACTCTTCGATTCGGTTTGTTTTGGGATAATCATCTTCAACCAAATTCAACAAGCATAAATGCCCCGCATGCGAAGAAGGAAAACCGCTTACCTCCACATCATAACGCATCAAGTAGTCAGACCTCGAGAGCTTAGACACCTTACCATCAAAGAACTGCTTTTGATGGTACCAACATGGTCCCCAACTCAAAACACAGCCAACATTCAAGTCTTCACCCAAGATGTGCCGCATCATATCTTCCGGCCCAACGCCCTGAACTGGATTCTCATAATGTGCACAGCCCGCCGCATGCACATGATGATCCCCCGAGAACCATTGCTCTTGTGCCATATGCACCCAGCGCTTTAAATTCACCTCAATATTGCTTGCAACTTCGTTTTCTGATACCACAAACTCGAAAGTGTTCTCTAAGTACTCCGGTCCACGCGTCGCTGTGATCCAGAACTTTCCAGATGGCAGCGTCACCGTTTCACCATCATGACGATAGATTTGCGGATGGAAGAAAAAATCAGGCGCCAGTCGTCGCGCAGGGTTAGGGTAAACTCTGCCTCGACTGTCTCGAATCAATAACGCGCAGGTCGTCGGCTTCCCATCGTGATCGTGTATTCGCACCGTTACCTTCTGGCTCGGTTGAACTCGAAACAAAATGGGGACTTCACTTCGGAAGCCAAGATCTTGACTCCCCTGCCCAACATCAAACGCTAAGGTCGCTTCCCAGGCACCCGCATCTCGACCATAGAGCTGAACCACACGATACTCAACCTTGAGCCCCGAAAGATTTTGAACCATCGGCTCTTGGACAGGCAAAGCTATATCAAGCCACCGTCGCTTCGCCTCCGCCGGAGTTATCTTCAATTCTGGTTCGGCTGCAGAAGTACTAGGACGTACCATCGCCTGCGCTTGAGGACTGCTACATCGCAGTGGCGAAGTAACGCCCCCTTCGTTGATCACCTTCACCAAAAATGTCCGCCAACCCTTCTCAACCAAATGGGGCTGTGCTGTACCAGTAGCTACCTTCACTCGACCTTCCGGATTGATTGAAACAACCGTTAAGCAAAGTGGATCGAGAATCTTCTGCAACTCAAGCACCACTTTTTGATCGTTCGATTCAGAGAATAAAGCGTTCACACTTGCACGCTGTTCGTTGGACAGTGGTTCGCCCAAAAACTCTAATGCTTCATTGAGTCTCTTTATTGAAGCCTCCAAGGGCTGTCGTTCCACATCCAAAATGGGATCCTGCCCATGTAAGCCGAAGCAACTAAATTGAATGATGCAAAACAACGAAAAAATCCAAATGCGAACGGCCCCAAAATGGGAATAAAGGTGGTTCGTGAGCATTTCGAGTTCCACTGGGATGAGGTGAGGAGGTGGGAAGTTCATGGTTATCTTACCTGACGGCAACTCCCAGCGGATAGGACAGACACTTCATCGAGCCACTTTTTTCAAACTCTGTTCATCGGTGGAAAACATGTGCTCAATAGCGACTGGAAACTGAACTCGCCATGATTTTTCTTGATGGTAACCGGTCTCCCCTTCAAAGACCTTGAGAGCCAATTCCCCCTTTGGATTCGCTGCGTGAATCGCCTTAGCCAATTTTTCGGCACGTTTGACATTCGCCATTCTCGGTTCAGCAGACTCCCCCTCGCCCGTTCCCATGGATAACCAAATTCTGCAGGACGGCCATAACAGATTTCCAGCTTCAACATCTTTGAGTAATCGATCCTCATCCCAATGCAAGGAAGGCGAAAATGCGAAGCACCCACCGAAGACATCGGTACGCTTCGCTGCAGCGTAGAGTGCAAACAATCCACCAAGAGATGAACCACCGATCCACGTCCCCTCAGCTCGCCGATCTGTGCGATATTTTTGATCGATAAACGGCTTCAACTCGTCTGTCAAGAATCGCAAATAGTCCTCTCCATTTCCACCTTGCTCGAAGCGTTGATCCCGCGTGAATGTATATTCGCTCAAACGAGCGGGCGAATTCCATATCGCTACCACGATTACGGGTGAAATCTTTTTTTCCCCGATACATTTAGTAAGCGTTTCGTCGATCCCCCACTCCTCAGCGAACGCTGCCGTCGTTCCATCAAAGAGATTCTGACCATCCTGCATGTAAAGTACAGGCAGCACTCCATCCAACGCTTGATAATTTGGTGGCAACCAAACCGCTATCGTCCGCTTATCTTTCAGATACTTTGATTCGATATCCTTGTGATATTCGACCACCCCAGTAACCGTGCTACTTCGCGATCTCTCTCTACCCCACCCTTCTACTGTGATTTCGACTCGTAACGGCTTTCCACTCTTAGCCTGATTCAGTATCAGTCTCCGGTTCGGAATATCTTGACCTCGAGACGATTTTTCGACCCTCTTCCATTCGCCTTGAGTCATTTTGAATTCGATCTCCGAATCAAGCGGCGCTGCAAACTTCCCTTCATAAGTTCGATCGTCAATTCGTTGGAGTTTTAATCCATCGGGACGCCACTTACCTAGAGGCTCAATATTACCAGCTGCATAGACGTTTATCTCTTCTCTGTCTTGCTGTGGCGCAGAAGGTACCTTGACAATCAGAACGACAGAAACCTTCTCATCACTCTCCTTTTCCTGATTCTGGCCCGATGCGAAGAGGCTTGCCTCAAGATAGATAGAAAGATAGATGCAAAATCCACTCAAGCCCAGAAGATAAAACAGCGAACTCAATTTCATACGTCCGACTCCTCAAGCCACTTGCCCCAACAGCAAAGCGACTTAGTTCAGCTCCGTTCTTTTACCAAAGCGATACCCCGATTATACTCGTGCAGAACTCTCGACTCGACAGTACGCGGCCCAAACTTTCCTACCGATTGTGGCAAAGATGAATAACAACACCCGCAAGCCCCAAATCTTGCCTCTCGTACTTTTCCTATTGCTCGTATCCTTTGATATAGCACATCGCTCTCTTGGTGCTGGCGAGCTGGCAGGCATCAATTTAGTTCCCCATCAAATTGATACGGATCTTAAGTACCGACGAGAGCACGATACTGAGCTTGCCTGTCGCATTCAAATGTTCATGCGTGGGCCCGCTTCTTTTAAGAGTCTCAACTCAAAATCGGCGTCTGAACTGTTAACCCAGAACTTGGTCGCGTGGCATGACCTTGCCAACGCGCCAAAAATTCCTGAGAACGCTCTTTCTGTTTGGAACCTCAATGGCAAATCGCCCGAATTCAGCTTAGGAAGATCATTGAGCTTGGAAGCTGCCGACTCACCATCGACCTCGATATCCCTGGAACAACCGACAAACTGGATATCCGCGGTAACTTTTCTGCGCGACGATAGCTCTCTTTCCAGCAAACCGAATCGAGTCCTGATCTTTATCCAAAATGCAGCAGAGGCTCCAACACAAATTTCACAAGTAAAGCTCTGGCTTCCAAAAACGGAATCTGAGTATCAACTTCTTTGGCCACATACCACAATCACTGTAGATCATGTCATACAATCTGGGGAAAAAGGCTTTATCCAACTTCAAACAGACGATCTACCGCTGACCTATGTTGCAATTGAAGTGGTAACAGCTCAGGGTTCTCTCTGGAGCCATCTACGCATCAAACGTGAGCACTTCGACATTAGCGGTGGCTGGGTCTTCGATTCCAAGGGCAAATGGCAGGAGGCCACCGAAACTGCCCCCGCAACAGGTAAATCCATCAACCGCTTTCTCGATTTACTGAGCAGCTTGCACATCAATACGGCCCACTATGAAAACGCTGGTGGTTACAGCGACAATCCACAACTCAGCCAACGCAATCCACTTAAACGCTTTGCCAAACTCTGGCCAACGAGTTCTTGGGAAACCGACGAACAACTTCCTACGATTCACGCAGTGGAATTTCTGGGCGAACCGCAGTACGGCGGCGGGCGCCCCGTTCCTCCCCAAGAAGTTTTTGATGCCCTCCTTCCGTATCGCACGACAAAACTGCCAACCTCTGTCACTCATAGTGAAGAGAGAATCTGGAGGTATTACGCCGGACTATCTGACTATCCACATTTCGATGCCTACCGAGTCGTAGCCCCAGCCGCTGACAACTGGCGTTTATACGATCGCTGGAACGGCCAAAAGATAACTTGGGGCGCTCCGCTGGAAACCATCGGCAACCTCTGTCGATCACAACGGGAACTAAACCGCCCAATGCCATGCGCTGCTTGGTCTCAAGGTCCACACGACGGCTGGGGTGGCGGCTTCTCCCTCACTAAACGTCGCTCTAGACGTTCTCCCAATCCGGCTGAATTGCGTGCCCAAGCACTGCACGCACTCGCATCAAGGATTACATCGCTCTATTGGTTCAACCTCAGTAAATCGTCCCTTGAGAAGTTCCCGGATACTTGGGACCCGATGCGGCGCATCGGACGTGAAATAAGAATGCTCGAAGACTTTTATCTCGCAGGAGATGCCTACCGATTTGAAAAACTTTCAAAACCTACGGGTGAACCGGACTGGGAACTTTCATCCATCCTCTCGCCCCACGGTATGCTACTCTTTGCTCTAGATACCGCTTATAAGATCGATCCCGACAAGCAAGAATTTGTTTTCGGTCCTCCTCGACCTGCAAAATTCGAATTTATTATTCCCCAATCCCTATCTTCGAATGTAGAAGTGAAACGCGTTGATGCCGATGGCCTTCATAACGTTGATTGGAAAATCATTGCTGGCAAACTTGAGATTATGGACAACGCATCCACCGACCGCGTCTATATCCTTACACTCGACCCTAAGGTCTTTGATACGGTAGAAACCAAACGGCAAAAAGCCATCGAGATGGAGCAGACCTACGCGAAAAGTGCTCTGACTCCTAAGTAGTTTCACTTATCACGCTCTTTATTATCCAGCCGACGCAGTAGTTCTCGTAAATCCACTACGATCGGCTGCTTCTTGTCTTTGTCTGTGTGCACTATCATGATTCCTTCTGGAAAAGCGGGGCCGAAATTTTGTTGACTGATCTCAATGCCATCAGTATGCATGCCGTTCTCGATTGCCAACTCCAGCACGATCGTAGCAGGGATTGTGGTCGACAAAACAACATACCGGTTGCGACTCTGATCCGAGACTACAAAATGTTTTTGCATCGTGCTTGCCACGG
>JBILTA010000228.1:0-7957 GCA_044371785.1 Pirellulaceae bacterium
GGTGCTCATGTATCTGTTAGTAACTATCCTAAGAAGCCTGCGGGCGGATTTCTCGAAGGAACTATGGGAAGGCTTGGGATATTCAGTGGTCCCGAGCATGTTCACCTATTCGGAAATGATTGTGGCCGCAGGTGTGATGTTCATTAATGGAGCAGCCATTGTTATCAGCAACAATCGGTACGGTTTTTCGTACGCAATGATCGTTTCGGGGATCGGTTTCGTAATGGTGGCAGCAGCGATTCTTCTTAGAGTACCTGGACAACTCAATGGTTTTACGTTTATGGTGCTGATCGGATTGGGATTGTATTTGCCGTATGTAGCGGTTCACACCACCGTTTTTGAACGGCTTATCGCGATGACCAAAGATCAGGGAAACATTGGCTATCTTCTGTATTTGGCTGATGCGTTTGGCTATCTGGCGTATGTGGTAGTGATGTTCGGAAAAAGTTTTATATCGAGCGAAATGATTCAGCTCGATTTCTTTTCGACGATTGGAATTTGGATCGTCGCGATTGGCCTAGTTTGTACTATCTTTAGCTGGTATTCGTTGATTCATAGCGCCGGCCCAGATGATTCAGCAGTGAACGTGTGACGATGGTATAATGGAACGCTTTCATTGAAGTATTTTCTCAGCAGGGTTGAGTCAGCGTGTTATCGCAAGCGGTCGTATTTGAGTCGAGTGACCTTCCATTACAACATCAGCAGATCGCGGTACGTCCGCTTGAGCCTGGCGAAGTGCTGGTTCGTGTCATTGCGACCACCTTATGTGGAAGCGATTTGCATACGTTGAAGGGGCGACGTAAGGTTGCGACTCCTACGATTTTAGGGCATGAAATCCTAGGAAAAGTGGTTGCCTTTGGCGAAGGGCATTCACGGCGCGACTATTTCCAAGAACCGTTACAGGTGGGAGATCGCGTGACCTGGGCCATTGTCGCGCATTGTGGTCAATGTTGCTATTGTCAGTGGGACTTGCCGCAAAAATGTGAAAAAAGTGTCAAGTACGGTCATGAAACAACAGCGGTTCACGGGGCGCTGACAGGAGGACTCGCAGAGTACGTGATCTTGGCTCCCAAGACTTCGATTTTTCGGATTCAATCACACCTTCAGAATGCAGTTGCTTGCCCAGCAAACTGTGCGACCGCGACCGTGGCAGGCGCCTTACAGCGCACAAGGTCTCTACGCGATTGGCAGGCTCGTCAAAACGGTGAGCCACCGAGTCAAAAACGAATCGCGAAATTGGCTCAGCAGAAACCGTTGGCAGGGAGTCATGTGATTGTTTTGGGTGGCGGTATGCTGGGAGTCACTGCCTGCGCCATGTCGAAATGGCTCGGTGCGGAATATGTTATATGCGTCGAACCAATTGAGAGCCGGAGAACATTGGTAAAGCAATTTGGGGCGGACCAAGCGGTTGCACCTGACCAGCTGCAAGAAGCTGTGCGGCAAGTGCGGTCGCAAGGATTTGATATCGCCCTAGAATTATCGGGTGCGACGAGTGCTATCGAAATCGCATTACCCGCTTTGCGAATAGGTGGAGAAATCGTGCTGGTGGGGGCCGTGTTTCCTGTCCCCGAACTCAAGTTATTGCCCGAGCAACTGGTAAGGCGGATGATTCAGATTCAAGGTTTGCATAACTATGCACCCGATGATTTAGCTGTCGCCTTGCAGTTTCTTTCCGAGCAACCTCAGGAGCCATTATCTCGCATGGTGCCGTTGTGGTTTCCATTGAACGAAACCGAAGTCGCGATTGAACAGGCGGAAGCGACGAAGGCTCCGCGCGTTGGGATATTGTTTGCGGACTAGAGGCCGAGCAGTTGCCGACCGAGATGGATCATCAGCACTGCTTCTTCCGGTGTTTCTGGGACTAGATCTTTCTTGGGATACCATTTGCTGCGAGGGCCATCCAACACAACGTAACCTTCTTCGCCGTTTTTGGTTGCGCTAGCCAAAGCCAATAAACGTCGAGGATAGTCCACCGAAGGCTCTAGCTTAGCTACGTAGTTGATTTTGGAATCAGCCAGAGCTTCCCCTTTCCAAGCCTTCAACATGTAATCGAATGCACTCGGTTGTTCGGCAAGATCTACTTTGGTAATTAACTCGTACGCTTCTAGCTCGCGGAAAACGTGAATCGCATACACATCCTCTTTAGGCCGAGCTGTCATTTTCATATCGAAGTGACAGAAAGTCATTGGACCAACAAGGCCTATGTCGATCTCATCCGCTTTTGCCCCTGTGGGATCTTTGTACGTAAACTCGATCAAGTAAACGTTAACGGGTTGGTCTTCTAGTGGCCATTTCAGCTTGCGCTTATCAGCAATTTTAATTAAATCGGGGGCACGACCTTTCTCGGTAGGATAGGCTAGCCATTGGCACAGTTCTGCTTGTGCGGCAAACTCAGGGCTCGTTGTTTCAGTTGGCACACGACTTTCAAGGCTGAGTTCATTCAAATAATTGACCGCAGTTCGGCTATAGCGTACATCTTTGGCAAGTTCCACCAAGTGAGAAATGGAGTCCTCATGTTGGCGACGTGCTCCGGCCCACGCACCTTCAAGCACCACATTGGCGTCGGGATGATTACGGGCGATTTGGATGAATTCCCGCCAATCGGATGATCGCAGAAAAGCTAAGCTGATAGCCGCTTGTTTAGCAGCGTCATAAGACTTCATGTCGTCTTCGAGGTCCGTCGAAAGCCACTGCCGTAGAATATTCTCGCCCTCCGGACAGCTTAAAAAGTGGGTGAAATCCTCGCTTTCAAAAGCGATATCGTTATCATGTTCAACCAATATCACCGCCAGTCGCCCCGCAATGACACCGCTGAGAACTTTCTCTCGTAACGGCGCAAAAGCGGGAGATTCGTTGGGAGTCGAGTACAAAACGGTCGACCAATACTCGCTATTCTGCAGGTACTTATTGTCAGCTGTTGCAACTAGTATCTGCGGGCTTCGCTTCGATTCAGTCATTATAAGATAGTGCAGCATGCGCATCGCCGATTGTTGTAATGGCTCGATATCGCTTTTCTGCAAAGTGAGAATATGACGTAACTGTCGTTCAAGTTCTGACTGCACAGACGATGTACTGATCTGAGGATGTTCCGAGTATTCGAATCCAATCAGCTGTCCCAGCAATCGATCGAGGTTCTCAACGCGATTCGGTTTGTCGTTTAGTTGCGTTGGATCAAATGTTTGTATCCAGCTTCTGATAGCAGATAAATCTTCCTCGGTTGCAATGGTGGTTACTTCCGATCTAGCGGAAAGTATCTGTTCGAGTGTCTTCTCACCCTGGTCGGCTTCTTGTAGTAGCGTAGCCCAAGTCGCTTCTTGCGCAATGATCGCTGATGAGCTGAATGCCAGCCAACTCAAGCAAGCATAGCCAACAATTCGAATTATCATTATCACCTAAACGATCCTTACTAGTTCGCGGTTGTGATTGTTTTGTATTGTAACAGCCCAAACAAAATCCCAGTGGCCAGACCCGCATTTCTGCGGGGACAGCTCACTGGGCTTTGGTTGGTATCGAAGATTATGATCCGAAAGAGCAGCGGTTAGCTAGTCTTTCTTGCCGCTTCCACTATTTCTTAAAGACCGGATCGTTTGGATTGCCTCTCGACAATAAGTAGGCCATGAGGTCTAGAACCTCTTGATCATTGAGAGTGTTGATCAATTCTTTTGGCATCAAAGAGACGGGAGATGCTTTTTGTTGAGCAACGTCACCCTTTGCGATGGTAACGCTCTTAGTAGCATCTTCGGGATCGGTAACAATGGTGATTTCTTCACCGACGTCACGCACGATTCGACCGTTAATGACTTCACCGTCGGTCGTTTCGATAATGGTCGACTTGTATTGATCGGAAATCACGCGGCTCGGTTCAACAATCGCTTCAACCAAATCCTTCAACGCAAAGCGGCCTGCAGCTTGAGTCAAGTCTGGCCCCGTTGCTCCACCGTCGTTGCCAAAGCGATGGCAGACGACACAGCGAGCGGCTGCGTACATCTTGCGACCATTTTCGAAGTCTCGCCCCTTAAGGCCTTCACTTGTTTTGGCAAGAATTTCGTCGACTGTGTAAGCTTTGCCTGGACCTGTTGGTTTTGGCAAGTCAGTTGGTATTGGAGCAGCTTTGCGAGCACCAATTGCCTCTAGGTGGAAGCGCTCGACATCGTTTGTGTTGGCGTAGGCATCGTCGCTACTGTTCATCAAGAACTTTTTGTAGGAATTACCGCCCGTCCAATTCACGGCTTTCTCAAACCATTTGAAGTAGGTCTCGCGTTGTTCAACGGTCCAGCCAGTCTTTTGGTTACGTAGTGTGAACGCCATATGAATTTGCTCGAGGTCGGGTTGATTGGCCAGCATCGCTGCAATCGATTGACCATAGCCACGGTTACGCGCAATCACTTCTTCCAAGTTCTCATTGGAGAGCTTATCGATGGTGGTTGAGCGTTCTTTCGCCAGCATCGCAGTGATTGCGGCTGGTGCAGTTGGGGTTTCTAGGAAAACATTTAAAATCGCAAGTTCGCGATCCAGCTTGGCGTCACCACTTGGGAAGATAGGGCCCAAGCGGGATTGCAGTTGCTGACGTTGGGCATCGGTAAGTGCGCCCAAACGAATAAAGACCAACTGATAAGCTCGAGCAGCTTCCAACTTCTGAGTTTCGGAAAGGTTCTTCCATTCCAAAGAATTCAAAGCGTCGATTGCAGCATCTTTCATATCGCTGCCGCCGACGCGAGCAACCCCGACAACACCGTTGATCCGAGTGTTGACATCATTGCTGGTAAGAACGTTCATAGCCCAATCACGCAATGGCAAGCGTTCCAAGCCAACGCGAGCAGCGTAGCGAATGTGACGATCTTCATGGCTTAAGTAGGGTAACAAGAAGCGAGAGATTTCAGCCAATGAGTTAGCTGTTTCACGATCTTGTGTGGGTTGTGCGCGGTGTTGTTGTTCGAGTTTATGTCGTAACTCACGCAACTCGGCACCTGCCTTATCACGTGGATCACATGGAGCGGTTGATTCTTTACCAACGTAAGTCACGCGATAAAGTTCCGATTGTGTTCCGCGACCACCGATGGTGAAATACAACGCACCATCTTTACCGACAGTTACGTCGGTGAGAGGTAGTGGAGTGCGAGCAACAAATTCTTCTTTGGTAGCTTTGTAGCTTGAGCCGGATGGTTCCATGTGAATGGCATACATCGTGCCGAAAGTCCAATCGCAGATATACAGAGCGCGTTGGTACTTCTCAGGGAACTTGGTGCCATAACCAAAGTCAACACCTACCGGAGATCCAGGTCCTATGTTGACCAATTCGGGTAAGCTGTCGACATAATGGGTTGGCCATTTGCCTGTACCGCTTCTCCAGCCGAATTCGCTACCGCTGGTGGCATGCACAACGCGGGTGGGGCGATACCAAGGGGAACCTAAGTCCCATTCCATGTCAGCGTCATACGCAAAAATTTCCCCATCGGCGTTAAACGCGAAATCGTATTGATTTCGATAGCCGATGCTAACCATTTCCCAGGTCTTACCTTCCGGATCGGTCTTCGCGATCCAACCACCAGGTGCCAAAATGCCAGCCGCGTGTCCGTTGGCATCCCATTGGCGGGGCAAAAGAAGGTCTTCGTCCCAAACGGGTGCAATGCGGCTGGTCATGCCATCAGGCAATGTCGCTTCCAATTGTTCTGAGCGAGGACCACCCATGGTTTGTGGTTGGGTGTTTAGTTTACGGTCCATAGGAGGTAGTGTGTGGTTACCACAGCATACATAGATCGATTTGCCATCTGGGCTCAATCGCAAGGCGTGCGGACCATGTTCTCCACCACCCCGCAATGCCATCAGCTTGGTGACTTCATCGTATTGATCATCGCCGTCTGTGTCTTTAAGGCGGTAGAGGCCACTACCTGGGCCACCGTTAGCACAAACGTACAAACTATCGAAAGCGTAAAGTAGACCTTGAGCACCCGACATCGCCACATTCAGTTTTTCAACTTTGGATTTTTCGGTGCTGCCAATCGGAGCAGGTGTAATACGGCAGAGGCCTTTGTTCTCTTGATCGCTTACGATCAAGCGGCCTTTGTTGTCAGTCGTGATGCAAACCCAAGAACCGAGTTCATCTCGAGGTACTGAAAAAATCTTCTCGACTTGAAAACCTTCTGGAACGATGAAGTCGCCTTTGGAAGGATCGATGGCAACGTTATCGAAAACGGTGCCCCAAGGTTGTTCGCCATAGTTGGCAACGACACGCACGGCACCTGGAGCGGTGGCATTGCGGCGATTGCCCACATTCCAGCTTTCATCACTTTCGATCGTGGTGATGTTCCCCTTGCTATCTTCAAGAACGAGCTTGAAGACAAAAGCAGCCGGGCCCCCTTGGTTCTTGGCATCCACTACGATTTCGTTATCGCCCGACTTTACCAAAAGCAAAGTCACATCCGCTTGCATTGCCTCGGACCATTCGTTGCTCTGGCCGACGAGGTTTCCGTTAAGTGTCAGCTTATGGAAGTTATCGCAGGAAGAGGCCAGAATGGCGCGTCGAACGTCAGTCGCTTTGAATTTCTTGGTGAAGAAATAGTTGCGGTTGTCGTTCTCTCCCCAGATCCATTTGGATTTGGGACCATTGGTCAAAAGCTGGCTGTAATTGATAGGTGCTTCGGTATTTGTAGCGGTGGAGACCACCGACTTCATTACCTCGACATTTTGTTCGTAGATGTTCCCCACTTTTTCTTGTGCCATAGCGGTCGAGCACAATAGTGAGAGACAACTGGTGAAATAGAAAAGTCTAGTCGATCGAACGAAAGCATAACGCATTGTTGCAAAACCCAGAGTGAATGAGCCAAAAGCAGACAAATTTGGGATAGGTGTAAGGCCGTTCTACGTAAATACATGGCCGGCGGGTACCCTATAGAATGGCATGCTAGCCCTCCACTTTTCAAGTGGTGTTAGCTATTTTCGGAGGGCTCTACCCCGAATTGACCCTCTATTTTTGGCTGCAAGTAACCTCGCTCTCTCTTTTGCGGAATTCATCTTCGTTTGGAGACTTCATACAGTGTTCAAATCTCTACCGTCAGCTATGGTTGTGGTCAGTTTTTGTGCGATCGTAATTGCGCTGGAGAAGTTGCCTTTACAGGCTCAAGGCCAAACGGGTTCACCGCAATACTTGGCACATAGTCACGCGCATAACGATTACGAACATCCTCATCCGTTGACCGATTCGCTTGCATTAGGATTCGCCTCTATCGAAGCAGACGTTTGGTTGGTCGGTGGAGAATTATGCGTGGCGCATGATCGCGCGAAAGTGGATCCAAGCCGTCGACTGGATAATCTTTACCTTGATCCGTTGCTTCAGCGTTTCATGCAAAACGAAGGAAAGCTTTATGCAACCGGTGAAACATTGATCCTGCTAGTCGATATCAAGAGCGAAGCTGAAGCAACGTATCGAGCGCTGCAGCAGCTTTTGACGAAATATCGGCTGATGCTCGAAGTGGCTGATGCAAAAACGAATCCAGCGGTAAAAGTGATCGTAAGCGGTAATCGAGCGATCGATTTGATCCGTGACGATAAAGAGCGATTGGTTTCCGTGGATGGCCGCCTGAAAGATCTTCAAACAAAAGTTGACCCTTCACTGATGCCACTAATTAGTGATAACTATCGGCTTCATTTTCGTTATCTGGGGAGCGGAGAGATAAGCGACGGAGAACGTGCAAAACTTCGTGATTATGTCAGACTAGTTCATCAAAACGGAGCTCAATTACGATTCTGGGGGACTCCAGAGAATGAATCCTTGTGGAAGGTCCTGCGTGAAGAGCAGGTAGATTTCATCGGTACCGACCAGTTGCAGCAGCTCGCCGATTTTCTGAAGTAACGTATTTCAATGTCGCTCGCCTACGCCAAATCTATCTTTCCCTGCAGCGCAAGCAAGATGAGAGCGCGGATGGATCCATGACGTAAACGAGCCAAAGGCGGGCAACAC
>JBILTA010000229.1:0-7944 GCA_044371785.1 Pirellulaceae bacterium
TACTGTCGATGTTCCAGCATTCGTGAAATCGGCAGCGCTGACCGTTGATGAATCAATATCTTCGCTGAAAACTATGGTATAGGTTACGGATGTATCAACGGGCACTGAACCGGATGTCGAGTTCGTAATGCCTGTAACTGTCGGTGCTGTAGCATCTACGGTCAGTGTATCATCGTCAGTGACCGGCACTACTAAATTGTTACCGGCGATGTCTTTGATAGTCCCCACGATTCGTAACTGCAAAGTTCCAGCCGAAGTTGGCGTTACGACAACAGAAAATACTCCTGCGGATGTTTCGGTGATAGCTCCAATCGTGATGCTTGCCGTTCCTGCATTGTTGAAATCGGCTGCTTCAACGGTCGCACTGTCAATGTCTTCACTGAATGTGACTACATAGGTCAAGGCGACGTTTGCAGGCACCAGATTATCAGCATCACCATCGTTCATCGAAACGACCGTTGGTGGTGTCGTATCGCCACTGGTCACGTTGACCGTGGTATCATCCTGCACGGGAACAACAAGAGCATTGCCTGCATTATCTTGAATGACTGAGCCCGTCGGAATGCGAAGAATTACCGTTCCCGTTGTGGTCGGGGTAACTTCAACCGTAAACACCCCAGGGCTATTTTCAGTGATCGTTCCTATATTGATTGTAGCTGAACCCGCATTATCGAAGTCGGTAGAAGTAACCGTCGCAGCGTTGATATCCTCGCTGAACGTCAGCGTATAAGTCAACGTTTGATTAATCAGAACCGAATCATCTCCATCGCCATCATCAAAAGTCACCGTTGGAGGCGTCGTGTCCGGACCGGGCGTGTAGACATCAAGACCACGGAAGACGAAATTGGCACCAGCACTTTCAAGCTCTGTATATGTTGTTGGAGCTGACCCGAATACAACGGTGTCCGTAACACTGACCAAGCGATTATTGCCTGTTTCACTGGTTATTGCATAAAACGTGAAAGTTCCTGTCGAGGAATCGAAAGTCCCGCTTAAACTGCGGATGGTTACGATTCCCGTACCCGTGCCACTAGCGGTCAATTGCCCCGATGCACCAAAACGTCGGCTATAACGCTGAACCCAATTGCTACCAACCAAATCCCAGCGAATCAAACCGCCCGTAGTACCGGTGCTATCATCCGCTAAATACGCACGATCGGGTTCACTATTGCCATCTGTATCAAACAGCACGAATCCATACGAACTGCTCGAAGAACCAGTGTCAAATAGGTTTACAGCCGTGTGTCCCGAAGTCGTCGGCAAGCCTGTACCAACTTTGTAAATTCCTCGAACGGTGCCAGCACCAGATGAGACGTACAATTGGCCGCCATAGATTTCTACATTGCGAAGATTATTTACTGTCGTAGAAATTTGAGTGAATGCGGTTCCATTGTAGAACCATACTCCTCCCGTGGTACCGGAGCCTGTTCCCGTCGCATAAAAGCTGGAACTACCGGTTGGGATCGCACTTCTATAATTGTTCCCACCGAAAATCGTCGCGTCAGTAGGATGAAGTACGCGACTCACAACACCGCCAGTAGTGCCATCGATCGTTTGAGTCACCTTTGTGTTCAAGCCTGCAACACTGGCAGTACCTACTGCGGAGTTGTAACCTGGCACAGCGAGATATTGCCCGTTTAAGTTTAGTTGGCCATTGGACGTCGCATTGCCAGAATCCGTCTGCCGATTGCTATCGTTGGTTCCTATGAATTGACTCGACAATGTCTGTACCACTGTACCGTTTGGAGCAACTTCAAGAACGTTTATCTGCGCTGCAGCGTTTGAAAGGGCTGTGCTTCCATCTCCAATTCGTTCCACAACGATATTGCCAGCGGTCAAGCCAGCCATCAAAGATCGATCCTCGAGCTTCTCTATGATGGCCCGAAATTGACGACGTAGATGACGCTGCACTCGGTTTCGACGCTTGCTGCGCGACAAGAATTTGAACATGATGCCCCCTGCCAAGTCACTTCCTAATTCGCCCACATAACCCAATCGATCCAATCGATATCATTGGAATAGGGGGTATGTTAAATGTCCAAGTGAGGGATTCGAGGTATAAACGGTTAATTAGAAGTTAAGGTTTTGCTAGCATTTACGCAGCATTTGTTAAGAAACCAAGCTTGTTCCGGAGCTCTTCTCCCACTCAAGCTTGATATGCTTGAAGCAAACCGGTCGACGAATTCTGGAGATAGATGCTTGAACGCAAACCTTTCACCAATGATACCTTTGGCTTACCGCTGTAGACCCAACGGCAATTTTTGTCTGCTGTTCATACTGTTAACATGGTTGGGATTTGACATTTCGCTTTGCGCCCAATCAGAAAACGATCTCTCCCCCCGTAGGACCGACGGCAATTTCAATATCCCCCTGCCAACTATGGGCGGAAAACAGTTTTGGACGGACCAGCGTTGGCATCAAGGCTTTCGGTTGCAATACAACAACACACTGAAACATTATCGCATTCTTGATCCCAGAAACGTCCGTTTGGCCTGGGGAAAGAAAGAAGCAATGGTCGAACAATTCGAAACCATCATCGCCAACAAACCTTATCCACCAAAACCACAGCACTTTGTACTGCTCTTACATGGCCTTGGACGAACTGCCGATAGCATGGATCCCCTTGCCGATTATCTGCAGAAACACACAAATTCCGAAGCAGCCTCGGCACCGCCTCCCATTTTGACGCCATTCACCGTTTCCTATGCCAGCACACGCGATTCCATCCAGCATCACTCGCAAGCCCTCAGCGATCTAATCGAACATCTACCGCCAGAATCGCAAATCAGCTTTGTCGCGCACAGTTTGGGCAACATCGTCATACGACATGCGATAGGTCGTTGGCAACGAAATGGCGACCCCGAAAAAGTTCTGCCACGCCTGCAGCGTTTCGTAATGCTCGGCCCACCCAATCAAGGCTCTAAACTCGCTGAACGACTGAGCAGACTAAAACTCTTCGAAGTCGTGACAGGCTCGTCAGGCGTACAACTGGGCAAAGCTTGGGATGACTTGCAAAGTGAATTGGCTATCCCTCCCCTACCCTTCATGATCGTGGTTGGAACACTTGAAGATAAGCCGTTGCAAAACCCACTTCTCGATGGGCCCAACGATGGCGTCGTTACTGCCTCGGAAGCTTTGCTTGAAGGTTCAAGCAAGATTGCAGAGTTCCCGCAACTTCATTCTTTCCTGATGAATGATCCAGCCATCATGAAAACAACTTGGGAGTTTCTGATCAGTGACTAAGCCCCCACTGGACTCCATTTTCCAACATCCGGACAAAACACTCTTGCTCGAACTCCTTCTCGTGCCCCAGCGAAGTGTAAAAAGATCTACCTCCGTCGGCACGTTCGAATGTCCAGGCAATCGGTTCTGATGGTTTTCCCTCGACTTGGGCCGACGCCAACGTAACCGCTTTCGGATTCAATGGAGCCACTTTGTAAAGTGAGCCCCCAATTCTCAACGACTCGATACCCGTTTCATTGACAATTTGATGTCTCATATTGTCACTTTCTAACGGCAACAACTTAACCGGCAATTCGGCTCCATAATGATTAGTGTAGCTGCCGCCAAATACATCAGCATCCCAACTGTCCCAAGTCAAACGATCTTGAGGGGGCTGACCATTACGCAATGAAAAGGCATGATTGGCTGTACGGATACCCACAATCGGTTTTCCTGCTTTCACATAGTCACGCAACACTTCCATATCACGGGCACTAATGGGGCGACGTCGAATGCTGAGCAACAGCAAGTCCGCTTCCGACAAACGCTGAAAGCCAGGTAAATCTCCTGCTCCTTCATTTCGTCCATAGACCATCACCACTCGATGGTCGCGCCACAATCGCTTTCGTGCAAATTCGGTTAATCCAATCTCTGTTTTGTACTCGGGCTCTGCCATCGCTACCAAAACGGTCGCACGCAAATCCTTCGAAAAACGAAATTCATGTCCACCTAAAATCTGATTGCTGCTGATCGTGGGGCAGACATATTTTTCAATATGTTCGATGATCAGGTCTGTTCCGGAAAAATGACTCACATAGGGAGGCATGTTTGGGTTGTACATCGTGTCGGTCATATCGCGGACCAACACCACATTCTTGCCGTACTGCGCCAAGTTCCTTAAACCAAATGGACGTCCAAGCACACACATATTGGTGTGCACTCCCATGATCATCACATTTCGAATCTGTTTGTGCTCAAGAATGCTCCAAACTTCTTCTCCGCGGTCACTCACATAATCTCCAGGCTTGATCTCGAGTCCTGGATGTTCACTCTTCCAGGGTGACATCGGCTTGAGTCCTTTCGATATCAACTCTTCTTGCCAGAGCAGTTTTTGTTCGGGATCGTCATCATTGCCTCCATCGCTCTGATCGAGCGGATACAGCCCCTGCTCTTCTGCTGGGATTTGGTAACACCATTTGCTGATTAACGGCGGAAAGTTTTGGGCCTTAGGGGTCTCCAATGCGAGCTTTCGCCCCGGATGATCTTGGTAATACTCCATGCAGTCGCTGGGAGCGTGGATGATCGTAACGCCCCGATTGCGAAGGGTGTGCAAAAGCTCATTCATCCGTGGCACCAATTCTTCCACACGTAGGACAGCATTCTTGCAGCTATGCGAATCCCACATGTCACAAACAATCACGGCAGTGTTGGCAGGCGCCCATTTCTCGCTTCGTTCCAGTTCGAAAAAACGGCCCGTTTTCGGTTGTATTTCCATCCTGCTCCGTAAGCTTAGAGATAATTCATCGCCAAAACCTAAGGCACCAACTCCCCACCAGCAGCAACCAGACACGACGCCCAGCAAGAGAAAGCGAACACAAAGTTTAAGAAACATGACGGGGTCCTTCGCTGCAAAATTCTTCGTCTGCCCTACGTGAATGTTCTGGGCTAACCGCCTAAGATAATACCTGATCGTCGGAACAAACGAAAATCGTTTCTTCGCTCTTCCTCGATTTTCCCTCTCCTACATTAAACTGGAATCACTATGCTCTCTCGAATTGGCACCATGTTGAGTTTTCGCATTTGGCTCATGGTAGGAATTGTTAGTTTAGCGGTTGCCCCTTTCGGTCTTGCTCAACAGACTGGCACGCCACGTCAATTTTTTGCCGCTGATTATCACAAGAAGATCGCCGCCTTAGTGAAACCCGATAACAGCGTTGCTTGGACAATTCCCATTCGCGATATCCATGATGCTCAGCCGTTACCCAATGGTCATTGGCTGTTACAAACCAGCTTCACCAACGTCATTGAACTCGACCAAGCTGGCAAAGAAGTATGGCGTTATGATGCAGGCAAAACGAGTGATGGAAAACAAGTCGAGATCCATGCCTTCCGTCGCTTGGAAAACGGTTTAACTATGATTGCCGAAAGCGGTACCACTCGCATCCTGGAAGTTGCTCAAGATGGGAAGATTCAACACTCGATCCCATTGAAGGTCAGCAAGCCTGATCCACATCGTGACACGCGATTGGTCCGTCCAACGCCTGACGGGAATTATTTGGTCAGCCATGAAGCGGAGAACTTAGTGCGTGAGTATCGACGCGATGGCTCTATTGCCTGGGAACATAACGTTGGCTCGAAAGTATATTCGGCCAGTCGCCTTGCTAACGGAAATACGTTGATTGGCACAGGCGATGGACATAGCGTGCAGGAAATATCTCCTGACCACAAGATCGTGTGGCAAATCACCGAGAAGGAAATCCCCAACGTGCGTCTGGCTTGGGTTACGATGGTAGAGCGACTCCCCAATGGCAACACTTGGATTGTGAATTGTCATGGTGAAGAGCAACCTCAAATTCTCGAAGTCACCGCCGACAAGAAAGTCGTTTGGAGTTTCCGCGACTTCGAACGATTCGGCAACGCTCTACCTGTCGCCATTCCACAGTAACGGAGCCAAAACGGCAGCGACACAGTTACCGTTTAAACAAATCGAGAAATCGATTTTCATAATCACCAAAAACGTTGAGGCGATCCAACTCACTCTTCAATTCATAGGCTTTGGCACGATCCTGCTGAGCTTGTTCAAATAACTCTTCAATGCGAGCTGCATCTCGGGGCGATATCTTCGGAGACTCAACATCCGGTTCCTCTTGTATAGGAGGTTCATCGCCCAGCTCGCCTTGCTGCTCCTCGCTTTGAGCGAGAATCTTGCGAAGATGCTCGTCAAATTCATCGACCTGCTTTCGAAGTTCGTGAAGCTTGAGCGGGATAAGAGTCAGTTTCTCAAACGCTTCCAAGATCGGCAGAGCCGATTTTGGGTAAGCGATTTGAATAAACATTTGAGGCAGTTCGCCTAACAGACATATACCGGGAATCTGCTTGTCGGCGCCCGCTCCGAGCACAAGGCCATTGAGACCACCTATCTGTCCACCTTCGAGTGGCGCAACTCCATGCTGCCCAAGTTCATCGAGTAGAGTCGCCTCAGTGGCTGCCCCCCAGAGACGCAGCTCTGCATCAGGTGCCACTTGTGTGACCATCGCTGCGAACGTAATGACGCGTTGGATATTCCAACGTTTCGCAAAGCCCAAAAGTCGATGACAGAATTCCATTTTGTTAATGGCAGGTTGCGCATCGCCAACAAACAGGATCAAGTCTGGGCCATTTTCATCTGGATTGTGCCAACCGAAGTAACGGGATCGCGCAGCACGCGGCGGTTGAATAATGCCATGCTGCACATCCACGCTATCAAGATCAAACGAACCTTGTGTGGGGAGTTCTGCCAACTCCTCCATTCCCAATTTGGTCATCAAATAGTAACCAGCCGTCACCGCTACATGCCCCATTCCGGGCCACACCGCGATCAGCCATGGATTTCGAAATTTTGTTTTATCTGCCATACTTGCGTCTGATACCTGTCAGTTTGTCGTGGTGTCGTCAGGGGCCAAGCGGAAATATCTCACCCATCCCAGGCCGATTTGCCGTGAAGTTCGCTCGCAAAAAGGATCTATCCGCTGCGACCCTTTTTTGGGCACTTTCGCCAAGTCACAGGAAATGCAAATGTTGTACCAGTTCTCGAACCCAAATGCGTTCGTTGGATTATAACTGGCGGGCTAGGTTAACGTTCGAGTTATGTTGCTTTGCAGATGTCCGGAACGTACACTCGTTTATAAGTTTCGGTTGCATTCTATCTTCTAAGGATTCTCTGTGAGCGTAACTTCCGAATCATAATCCGGCTTTTTGCCGAACTGCAAAGGTGACCAGATCATGTCGACCGCGTTCAAAGGCCAGACTCTTTCCCAATACCTCGAACAAGAACGCCAAACGGGCGAAAAGCACGAATACTATCGTGGCGAACTATTCGCTATGGTTGGGGGAACGCCACAGCATGCACTCATTGCAACGAATTTCTTGCGTGAAGCTTCGCAAGCATTAAAAGATTCTCGATGCGTTGCATTTAATAGCGACCTCCGCATCAAGGTGGAAGCCTCTGGTCTTTATACCTATCCAGATGCTTCGATCATCTGCGGTGAACTGCAATTGGACCGAGAACTCTCGAACACCATCTTGAACCCCTCCGTGCTTGTGGAAGTCTTGCCCGATTCCACCGAAAGGTACGATCGCGGGACGAAATCGTTTCATTACCGTAGCCTACCGACACTACAACATTTAGTTTTGATATCCCAAGACTGCGTGTTCGTTGAGTGCTTTACCAGGATCAATGCGAACGAATGGTTGCTCAGAGAATATCGCCAACGATCGGACTCTCTCGTGCTCGAATCTGTCAATATCTCGATCCCATTAGCCGAACTCTATCGAAATGTTCCGGTAGATTAAAGCTGCAGACACGCTCGTTATCCAAAGGAAACGAACTGCCGCTGATAAACTACCCCTTCCATGAATCAAGCGGATTCGTTCTTTCGGATAGTGGCAGAGAGACTTCTTTGCCGGAAACTTGGGACGCGTAGACGGCCACAATCAACTCAGTAATTCGACGCCCCATCAGGC
>JBILTA010000231.1:0-7940 GCA_044371785.1 Pirellulaceae bacterium
TGAAAGCCTAATGCAGGTTTGTGCCCGAGTTATTGGCAACGATTCTACCGTCACCATGTCGGGAGCAACGGGGGGTAACTTCCAATTGAATATCATGATGCCCGTCATGGGCCAAACCACGCTTGAAAGTATCCAATTGCTCAGCAACGGTACTCGTGCTTTCATCGAATTCTGCATGGAAGGCCTAGAAGCCAATCCAGAAGCTTGCGAAGCTTCGGTGGAACAAAGCTTGTCGATGGTCACGAGTCTCAACCCGCTGATTGGCTATGAGAAGGCTGCGAAGATTGCCAAAGATGCGTTTGCATCTGGCAAAACGATTCGCGAACTCTGCATCGAAGAGAAGCTATTGGCCGACGATGTCCTAAAGGCAGCGCTCGATCCAATGAGCATGACTGAACCGCAAGCGTAACGCAAACTCAAAGTACTAAACATAGTCTCGGGGTTCCGTTGGCTTCACGCCAACGGAACCGCGTCGTATCAGCGTCCGAGACAGAACTACGCGACACATTCTTCGTCACCACTGGCATTGTGCCAGTGGGACGATGACTTGAAGATTAAGCCGCGGTCGCCATTGCGCAAACCTATTCGCTGCAAACTGGAATTGCCGGGATAACTTGGGTTCCAACGGCAGTCACAATAATCAAACCTGCACTCTCTGTTTCAAGAATGTCAGAACCTCTTGTTTAAGTTCTTCGAGAGGTCGCTCCCCTTTCAAATGCAATTCAGGCTGCAATGGTTCTTCATAGGGATCGGTGATACCAGTGAAATGCGCGATCTTTCCTTCGCGCGCCATTTTATAGAGGCCTTTCGGATCGCGCTGCTCACAAACTTCGATTGGTGTATCGACATAAATCTCAATGAAATCACCAGCCTTTCCTTTGGAAGTAACCCATTGACGAACACGATCGCGATCGCTTCGATAAGGACTCACAAAGGCGGTCAAGACAACCAAGCCAGCCTCTACCAACAATTGACTGGTGGCCCCCACGCGCCGAATGTTCTCCTGCCGATCCTCGGTGGCAAATCCCAGCCCGAATCGTTGCCCAAAAGACTCACCATATTCGGTCTCTAGCAGTTTGGGCGTAGCACATAGCCCATGTCGAATGTTGTCCCCATCCAACAAAAAGGTATGGATTCCCAATTGATGAAGATCGACTTCAACCGCATTGGCGAGCGTGCTTTTCCCACTTCCACTCAACCCTGTAAACCACACAACACAACCGCGCTGTTTCATCAACGATTCACGATCTTGACGTGCGATCGAAGTGTTATGCCAAACGACATGAGGATTATTCTGATTCATGAGTTTCGTATTCAATAGGATAAGAAGTCTGATTTGGAATCGAGCAGCAACGGCTTAGTGGAGCCCCGCCAATTCGCATACTTGAGAGCGGACGACGGACTGCGGACAGCTCCAAACTAAGAAAAACATAGCTTCACGACACCAGCGTCCCACAGGGCTCTGAGCGATATAGCCGGCCCCCTTGGCAGCTGCCATCGCAGCCTGCGTAGCCCGGAGCGCCAGGCTATTGGCGTTTTGTCTCAGCATATCGAGCGAGTGCTTCGATTCGCCAGCGGCGATCTCCAGCATGACAGCCACCCAGCGTTCCAGATCTTGCTGCAACTCTTGAGCGGGCTCGACGAAGTCAGCACGGTTTCGAGCTTGTTCTTGCAAATAATCGATGGCGCGGCTTGCCAGACCTAAGGCTAAGACCGATGTGTGCAGTCCTCCAGGTCCGCCGCTTCCAATTTTGAGAACTTGTTCAACGGGCCCGGCCAATAACAACTCGTTGGGGATCATCACTTGATGAAAGTCGACACGATCGGTGCAGCTGGCGGAGAGCCCCATTAGCTCGAGCCCATCTCCGGCAATGACTCCAGGATCACTTCGCTCGACGACACCCAAGATCTGTTGTCCCTGATCGGTAAGCGACCCCACGACAATGAAATCGGCAAAGGCTCCACCGGTTACCCAGGGGCAATAACCGTTCAGTTGGTAAGTGGAACCGATGCGAGATGCCAGCAGTGGCGGCGTTTGTAAATGCTGTCTCGAGGTCGTGAGATGGGAAAATCCGACAGTTGTCCAAACTTTTCCGGAAACCAACCCAACCCCCCATTGTCCCCAAAACGCGTCACTTGCGTGAATCTCCAGTCGCCGCACTGCGGCATGCCATTGGGTCAAAATGAAAGCAGTCGTCATGCACGACTTAGCCAATTGGAAGTAAGCAGCTAATTGTTGAGGTCCATCCCACCCTTCACCCCCGCGCAATTTACCGATAAGCCCCTTTAAAATACCGTGTACGGCGAGAAGCTCTAAGGATGTGCGGGGCCACTCACCCAACCTCTCCACATCTGACGATCGCTTTTCGATCTCAGAGAAACAACCCGTACAAAGGGTGGAGGGAAGTGTGGCCAGCCATTCGGAAATGTTCAAAGGATGGTCTCCCTGCAAAACTCTTGATTCCGTTATATTACCGTATGTCCGTATATTCGGCATCCTCCCGTGAGACCGTCCTTACTTCCCTGAGTTTGCAATCAAGTCTTGAGTCTCGATAGGCCGAATCGCACGTTACGCACTGAATTTCAAGACCTCATCGCCCAGCTATGGAAGATAGCTACGATGAGTTTAATGACGTTTAAACAGACTTTGCCGGTCATTGAGATTGGTCGGATGAGTTTGTATGTGAATTTATCTCGATCACCCGTAGTTTTGGGAATCTGAGAATTAGGGATCGATCTGAGATTTGAAAATCTGAGATTAAGTACAGTACTCAAGGCAAACAAGCATCGCGAAGGAAGATCATGGCACAACTTGAGACCGCAGTTCGCAGTGAAGCATCGAACCAAAACAGCGGCAATGAGTTAGGGAGCGAACAACTATATCAAAAGTGTATGTCATTAGCTCAGAACTTGTGGTGGTGCTGGCACCCTGAAGTTGCCAATATTTTCCGCGACATCGATCCGATTCGTTGGCGACAATTGGACCACAATCCTATTGCCCTGTTGCGAGAATTTACCGCAGAGCGTCTTTCTATTCGCGCCAGCGAGATGGTGCTTCATTCGCGAGTGAATTACGCCTTTCGCCGATTGCAAGAATATCTCGATGGCCAAAATACATGGGCCGCTACACAAGCGGGCGTATTGGGGGCCAAACCCGTAGCATATTTTTCTGCCGAGTTTGGTCTTCACGAGTCGATTCCAATTTACTCCGGTGGTTTAGGCGTTTTGTCCGGCGATCATATTAAGAGCGCCAGCGGTCTTGGAGTTCCCTTGATCGGCATCGGCCTCTATTACACCCAAGGCTACTTCAAACAGCACTTGGATGAAGATGGCTACCAACGCGAAGAGTACATCGAAACCAAGGTTGAAAATCTCCCAATCGTTCCCGCTTTGGGTGCCGATGGCCTCCCCATCACCGTGACCATCGAAACACGCAATGGTCGCTTGATGGCCAAAGTATGGTTAATGAATGTTGGTCGCATCAAGCTGTATTTGCTCGACTGCAATGTCGAAGGTAACAAGCCCGAAGATCGCGAACTCACCAGCCGCTTGTACGGCGGTGATGAACGAACCCGTATTCGCCAAGAACTCGTATTGGGTGTTGGCGGCGTAAAGGCGTTACGCTCTCTGGGCATTTATCCAGGCGTATATCACCTCAATGAAGGCCACAGCGCTTTTGCCGCTCTCGAAGTGATGCGCGAACGTATGCACGACGACGGACAAACCTTCGACAACGCTCTGCGAGAAGTTGCTCGCTCGACCGTCTTCACCACACACACGCCAGTCCCCGCAGGCCATGATCGCTTCGATGCATTAATGATTGAAGAACATTTAGGCCCACTCCGAGATCAGCTTGGCATTTCGGCTGAGCACTTAATGAGCCTCGGTCGTGTTCATCCAGATGATCATACCGAAACGTTCTGCATGACCGTACTCGCCTTGAAGTTATCACGTCGTGCCAATGCGGTGAGCCAGTTGCACGGGCACATATCGCGACGCATGTGGCAACCGTTGTGGCCCGATCGAACCGAAGAAGAAATCCCGATTGGCCATATCACCAACGGAGTTCACATTCAAAGCTGGCTCGCTTGGCAGATGCAACAACTTTATGATCGCCACTTCCCAGCAGGCTGGCAATCGCGCATGGGCGAACCTGAAGTATGGCAATACATTCATCGCGTTGATCCAGGCGAATTGTGGGAAACCCACAATGCGCTGAAGAATTTGCTGATCTCGTTTGTTCGCCGACGCGTAAGCCGTCAATCGCGCCGACGTGGTGAAGCGGATGATATCATCGAAGCAGCACGAAACTTGCTCGATCCCAATGTGTTGACCATCGGTTTCGGCCGCCGGTTTGCAACTTATAAGCGAGCGAACCTGCTGGTAACTCAGGTCGATCGAATCGCTGAGTTGCTCAGCAGTTCCTCACGGCCGATCCAGATCGTCTATGCCGGTAAAGCTCATCCAAAAGATGAACCGGGTAAACGTTTCATACAAGAGATCGCCAACCTGCGACACGATTCTGTGTTCAAAGGTAAGATCGCCTTCATTGAAGACTACGACATCAACGTATGTCGCCATTTAATCCAAGGCGTTGACGTATGGCTTAATAACCCACGTCGTCCACTTGAAGCATCGGGCACCAGCGGTCAGAAGGTTGTCCTCAACGGCGGCCTGAACTGCTCGATCCTGGATGGCTGGTGGGCTGAAGCATACGATGGTCGCAACGGTTTCGCGATCGGTAAAGGCTACTCGCACTCCAACGATGCCATCACCGATAAACGCGATGCAGAATATCTGTATCACGTTATCGAAAACGAAGTGATTCCAACGTTCTACGACCGCGATCGTGATGGCCTACCACGCAAGTGGATCAAGATGATGATGAATTCCATCAGCACCTTAGCTTGGAGATTCAGCGCTCATCGCATGGTGATGGATTACACTCGTCACGCCTACGTTCCGGCCGCTGGCGGACTCTCTTGCGACATGCCATTCCACGGCTAAACGAGACTTATCTCTCGTGTCGAACTCGATGTGCTGCGTAGGAAGTGATCTTTTGATCCTTCCTACGCTCCACAAGAGAGTAGCTTGTTCTAGAAAACTACTTCGAGTTGGTCTCTTCCAAAGAAGCAAGGCCTGGACCTGCCACCTCTTTCAACTTCTGATTCTCAGCCACGATCTGCTCATACAAACCTTGATTGGTTCGGAACAGTTCGCTCAATTGCGTACGAGTTTGCTGAAGCGTTTCGGTCAACCGAGTCACTTCACTATTAATGACTTCAAGTTCCTTGGCATACTGATCGCGTTCCTTCTTCAGGTTCTCGATCTCAATCTGTCGAGCCTGACGCTGCAAGTTGCTGATGGCTAAGGCTTCCTGAAGAACTTTGGACTCTCGCTCAAAATAAGCGATGCGTTCACCGACTTCAAACTTCCTGCGATCGATGATGCGGAAACCATCGTCGTAGTCATTGAGTTGACGAACATAGTAGCGCTTGATGACTTTAGCCGTTCCACCAGAAATCAACTTCGTCGCTTCGGCTGACAAAATGACCAACTGATCACCAGCAGCAAACTTTACGTTAGTGTTGTTCTCACCAGGACGCTTCAAACGACCATCGATACTGCGCCCTAAATCATCGTAATAACCACCTTCCAAAGCAGTGCTCTCCTGCTGACTATCAACGTCAAATTGATAATCTTTCAGGAACTCGACCAACTCCCAGACAACTTCGGGAGGATCGTTATCGTTGGCAGCTTGCCCATCTCGAATGTAGCTATCCACAACGGCTGCTTGCTCCGTCGCAGGCAGAGAAGCATATTGCGCCTTGATTTTCTCGGCGTCGATGCGCCCAAAGAGTTCATCTTCGGAAGGAGCCGAACCAACTTCGACGAAAGCATCGTGACTATCCAGTGGCATTAACTCGTAGAGCGACCACTGATTGGATTCATTGACCAGGGTGGCATATTGAGGCGACAACAAGATCGGCGTCAAAGTTACCACACCCGCTTGATTCTCAGTAACACTAAACTCGCCTAAGTAAGCTGATGGAATAAATCGTCCAAGCTCATCAGCCTTTTCAGCAAATGCGAATACCACCGAATCTGGCTTCAACGAATCACCCGATGGCGGTGGAGGCACTGGAGCGGGTGCATTGGGATCTGCAGGGAGTGATTCATCGGCTGCGGGAACGGCTGCAGGTGCCGCTGCGTTCAAATTGAGCTGAACTGTGTTGTTCTGAGTTCCCATCAAAGCAGCAGAACTCCATACACGACCTCGGTCCAACACCAATCGACCCAAGGCATTCTGGAGCGGATAGAGCTTGGTAATGTCCAACACTGGGTTCGTTAGATCGCCATACGTTAACTCAGTCGTTTCCTTTTGGGCGACATCTACTTTCTTCACCAGTGAATCATGCAGCTTGATCCAACCAACGCGGCGATAGAGTACGCCCGCAGTTGCCATCATAAAGGTCACTGTTTCCATAAATAGAAACACCACCAAGATGGAATGAATCCACCCCAGCTTCTTGGCTGATTTCACCAAACAAAAAATGAAGGTGAAGAACAGGATGACGAGAAATACTAGGAACAAAATTCCAAACAAATCCATGGCGGGCTCTACTAAAAAAGCACTGAAAAGGTGCGGGGTCTGTTCCGCGGATTCTCAGCTAAAACGATGGAAAAGAATTGAGCACCGAACGCAAGTCCAGTTTCGATGGTAAGTTGGGAGATTTAGGGTGTCAAGCTATCGCGTGACGGATTGAGCGACTTAGCCTGTTAGAGAAGCTCTCCGCCCCCATTCTGTACCCTACGACTAGAAAAGATGGTGAACTTGGATCAATTGCTGGAATCGTTATGAAGTTCACCATCGTTTCATCCCGAAAGTTCGATACAGCCGGACTTTCGTGTCCTCCCTAATTGGAGGAGAAACGCGGAGCTGGTGGGGTTTTCTGCAAGTAAGGACCTAAACCATGCGCCCAAACCGATGCCATTCGGGACGAACCAGCAACTCCCGAGAAAACATCGACAACACCCCCAAAGTAAGTAAAAAAGCCATTATGCCCCCTGAAACAAAGGGAATTCGAAATTGGCTTGGGGATTTTCGTCGAACGTTGGCATGGACCTTGGCCCTTTTGCCCGCCGGCGTCGGCCTCAGCGGTTGCCACCGTAATCAATATCGTACTCAGGCGGACCAAGAAGCCTATTGCTTAATGGACGAAAAACAGCGTGATTCGGGTGAGGCTGGTGCCGATTTGAGCATCAATGTCGACCGCCGCTCCCGTATGTTCGATCCGTTTAATCCGGATCGACCGCCGATGCCAGAGGACGATCCCGCATCTGCTCGCTACATGGAATTGGTGGATGGCAAAAAAGGTTATCCGTTTTGGAAAGCCAATGGGGTTACCAATACCGCCGAGAATCCTGATTGGTGGGCCACATTGCCTTTGGATGAACGCGGCATCTTGGTTCTCAATGCGGATGATGCCGTGCGCTTAGCGCTGTTGCATTCGCCAACCTATCAACAAAACTTGGAAACGCTTTATCTCTCTGCCCTCGACGTCAGCAGCGAACGTTTCTTGCTCGATACGCAATTCTTTGCCGGGGCGCAGATCGATTACATTGCGGATGGTGCTAATCACAGCCCAAACTCTGGCTCTAGATTATTCGGGGGCACGTTCAGCAGACCTACAGGAATTCCTAGGCGAAACTCGGCGAGCCCGTCGGGCTTATTAATGCAACGCAGGTTTGCCACCGGTACCGAATTAGTCGTTAACCTCGCCAACTCAATCACTTGGCAGTTCGCAGGTCCCGATGACACATCCTATAGAACGATCCTCGATTTTTCGCTATTCCAACCGCTGTTACGCACGGCCGGACGCGATGTGGTTTTAGAACGCCTCACTCTAGCGGAACGCACTTTGTTGGCCAACGTACGG
>JBILTA010000230.1:0-7940 GCA_044371785.1 Pirellulaceae bacterium
GCTTGTTCAACGATCGCCGGAGAATGTGACAGGGGCCATACTAATTGCAACTACACATCCGAAAGCGATAGACCTTTCGCGACATTCACTCTCATTTATGAAAATCAATGGAGGTTGCGACGGTGTTGCGCCTATCGAAACTTCAACGGACAATGCTCATCTCTTGCCTCCTGCCACAATATGGGTCACCATAGATGGAGCCAATCATTCGCAATTTGCACACTATGGCCCTCAGTTATTTGATGGTACTCCAACAATTGGTCGCGAACAACAACAAGAACAGACGCGGCATGCCATTCGAATTTTTCTCCAACCTGAAACAAGTCTTTAGCCTACCGAGAATTAAGCCTCATGTCAGACTCCAATAACATCTATAAAGTTGCTAGTGACGACAACCAAATGGAACTGGCCGCTCAGCTTGCAAGAAAGACGTTTCGTTACTTTTTTCGCGAAGTCGCTTGGGAACAAAGGCGTATCGTTCCAGGTCTAGAAGTTTGTGCCATCAAAGTGGAATTCTCTGATCCCGAGGAAATGCGCACCCATCAGGAAGGCGAACTCGAAAAGGAGTTTATGTGGGTCATGGAAGTGGATTTCGATGGTAAACAAATCCATGGCACACTACAAAATGATCCCCATTCGCTGAAATCCGTTAAGGCCGGTGATAGGGTCAAAATTCCTGGCAAACAACTTGTCGATTGGCTGTATGTTCAACTCGGACAACCCTATGGTGGCTTTACCATTGACCAGATGCGGTCGCGAATGAACAAAGCGGAACGCAAAGCCCATGATGGTGCCTGGGGCTTAGAGTTTGGTGAACCCGGTTTTGTGAAGATCGTCCCCGATTCGTATTTGGGCGAAACCCATACGAAGAAAAAAGGGATGTTCTCTTTCCTTGGAAGCGAAAAGCCCAAACCACAAGACTACAATTTGGCTGCCCAGTTTGAGCATCCGATGTCTGTGAATATGCGTGACTCGTTGGAAGATGCATTGCGCAAGAACCCCAGCTTTCGAACCGCCACGAACGACTTCGGTTTCAACATGCTTCACCAATTAGCGCTAGCCGGTTCATACGATGGTGTTGACGTCTGCTTGAAAATGGGGTTCGATTCAAAGCAAGCTGCCTCCAACGGCATGACACCCTATCGACTAGCCAAATCCTTGGGCTGGCAGAGGGTCATGGATCGCTTAACCCAAGCCGGCGGGGGCGAGTAAGCCGAATCAATCTAACCTAGTTAGACGCAACTTATTGACGTCAATACTTCCATCGATGATCTGCTTACCAAGTCGCTCTGTTAAGGGAGCGATAATACTGAAATGACCATGACGGATGATTCGATGGAAACTGAGATTCGGACTGCGGTTTTCGCGTCGCATCACGTCGAACCCGAACACTTATAGTCCTAAGTCGTTCAATTGTTTTTCGCCGATGTTGTCGTCCATAACATTCACTTCCCATCCATCGTAGGAACCATCACTGGCCTCGGCAATCTTTTGAAACTCCGTTGTTAAGCGTTTGATGTTACTTTCTGACACGACCATCTGCTTGGAAAAAGTGATACACCATTGTGGCTTCGAAAAGAACTTCTTCCACCAGGGCAACGGGATCTTATACACTTCCGGCTCAAAGTGAAAAGATTTGAGCAAGTCAGCACCATTTTCCGCCCCCTGCAAACTTGAGAACACAAAGTAGAAGTTCACTTCGCGCGATTTCGTAAGATCGATGGAAAGTTGCCTTAGCATTGACAATAATTCATCGTCGCCGTCATGATCATGCATGTCTGGGTCTTCCAAAATGTTTTTTGATTCTTAATTCAATCGGGAATAAGCCAGGATGCAATCCGTATTCCAAGCTCGCAAGATTTGGTTTACCAAAATCAGTCTCAGCATCATCACCATCATCACTGTCATCACGGGGCCCATGGTTCTCATAGGTCCAACCGTTCTCACAGGTCAAAATGATTTCTTACCAGCCCAAGTGACCAACTTGCGTGATGTACCACGAGATCTGTCCGTCCCTCCATTGAGCAACACTCAACCTTCGCCAGGGACTCGAACCAAACTCACCACGGAGAACTATCCCGAGGACTCAGTTTATCACATTCTTTCTTTACCGGCGAACTGGCAACCTGGTCAGAAATACCCCATCCTGGTCGAATTCGCAGGTAACGGAAATTACTCTAATGCGTTGGGCGACTTATCGACTGGCAAACCAGAAGGTTGCGTCATCGGTTACGGCCTTAGTGGCGGACAAGATTACATCTGGCTCGTCTTACCCTACGTAGAAAAACGTGCCGACGGATCCCTAGCGAATTGCCTGCAATGGTGGGGAGACATGGCTGAAACGAAGCAGTATTGCCTAAAGACGATTGAATCGGTTTGTTTGAATTATGGCGGCGACAGCAATCGCATTGTCCTCTGTGGCTTCTCGCGTGGGGCTATCGGTTGTAATTTTTTTGGATTGCATGACGATGAAATCGCCCAGATCTGGTGCGGTTTCTTTTGTCACAGTCATTATGATGGCGTCCGTATGTGGCCATACCAAGGCTCCGACCGCGCTGCAGCCCTCACCCGACTGAAGCGACTTGGTCATCGACCGCAATGGATCTCACACGAAGAATCTATAGCCGACGTGGAGACCTATCTCCGCTCCATTGAAATAGATGGAATCGCAGTGGCAAATCAATGTACGTTCGAGAAAATCCCTTTCCCAAATCACTCTGCCGAATGGCTGTTATGCGATTTACCGCAGCGCGAATCGGCCCGAAAATGGTTGAGGCGAGTACTGGCAGAAGCCAATACTCGCCCCACAAAAAACTAAGTTATCTGAACAAGGCCGTGATCCAGTCATTGCCTAATTCCATAGGCTTACTTAGCAATGCAGAACAAGTGTTTTTCCCCACGAATAAAGATTTGATCATCGACCAATGCGGGCGTTGCATCAACTGTCTCTCCAACACTGTTGGTTGAAACAATCTCCAGCTTTTCAGAATCTCGTATGACAACGGTATTCCCATTGCGTGCTGTCAAGAAAACGTAACCGTCTGCTGCCACTGGTGATGCATAAATTGTGTCCAAGTCACGCACACGGCTCGCTACATAATGGGGCTTACCTGTCTTGGCATCGATACAACTCAATTGGCCAACTTTGCCTTTATAGAAATAGAGTTTTCCATTGCTGAGCAAAGGGCTAGGAACGTCGGGCGTGTCATGATCGAACTCCCATACGACACTCTGGGATCCTTTGATGTCGCCTTGACTATCCAGACGAAAGGCTCCCATAAAGGCACCTCGGAATCCACTCCCTACAAACACCAAGTCACCTTCGGATACCGCCGTCGCGCAAGGTCGCTCCGTTTGACCGCTACAGCGCCACAACTCCTTACCCGTTTCCAAATCATATCCACGAGCAAAACGTTGTCCATTCATGACGACTTGCTTCTTACCCTTGTAATCGACGACTAGAGGAGTTGACCAATTGGTCGGCTCATCGCGATCGACTTTCCAAATCGTCTTGCCCGTTTTCTTATCCAATGCGTACAGCGCCGAGGGGCCTTCATGATCCCATGGCACAATCAGCTTGTCGCCGGCCAATGCCGGTGAACTTCCTTCACCGAAACTATTTCGTGTATTCATCTCTCCAAAGTCATCACGCTTCCAAACCAACTTGCCATCCATGGTGTAGCAGTACAATCCGCGCGACCCAAAGTGTGCATACAGGTGAGTACCATCGGTACAAGGTGAAGCAGAAGCAAAGTTGTTGGTCGAATGCGTCTCTTGGTGCGGCTTGGCAACTGTAGCAATCTGTTTCCAATTGAGCTTACCTGTTGCTCGATCGTAAGCAAACACGGTGAACTCTAACTTTGGCAATGATGAATTTTCAGCACCAGCAACCGGCACACCAGACGTGATGAAAACTTGGTTCTCCCAAACGATCGGCGACGACGAACCAAGACCTGGTATCTCCGCCTTCCACTTTACATTTTTGGTATCGTTCCACTCAGTAGGTGGCTTCGCTGTCAATGAACCGCCATTGCCTGTTGGACCACGCCAGTTATCCCAATTGTCTGCGCACGCCCATGGAGTAGACAAGCCAACCAACAGCAACGATGTCCAAAACTTTTTGTACATGACCAAGCACCTGACAATAACTGAGAAAAACGAATCAATTCCAATGGAATGAGCTTTATTGTATGAACGGCGATTTCGAAAAGATAGAGAGCAGAAAACAGGTCGATATCACTCTCCCTGACGTAGAGCCACCAAATCTACGATCGCCTTCAGCTGATCTGCCTCTTCGATCCGCTTGTCCTCTCGAATTCGTACGATGCGTGGAAAGCGAACAGCTACCCCACTCTTGTGCCTGCTCGATATTTGCACGTTTTCGAACGCGATTTCCATCACCCAATGCGGAGTCACCTCATGAACGGGTCCAAAACGCTGGAGGGTATTGGTCCGAATCCATCGATCTACTTTTCGAATCTCGTCGTCTGTTAGTCCAGAATATGCCTTGGCAAACGGCACTAATGCTCCCTCACTCCAAACACCAAAAGTATAGTCGGTATAAAGTGAAGCCCTACGTCCATGCCCGCGCTGCGCATAAATCAATACCGCATCAACCGTAAATGGATCTAGTTTCCACTTCCACCATGAACCAGTTACTCGGCCCGTTTCGTAATAACTTCCCCCTCGCTTCAACATCAAGCCTTCAGCTCGTACAGCGCGGGCTTTATCACGCATGGCTCTCAGGTCCCCCCATTTTCCGGTTGGTAAAAGTTCATTGATACCGAAGGTGCTCAGGGCTACATTTTCTTTTTCATCCACCAGTGCCGCCAGTGTTGTCTCTAACAACAGTCGTCGATTGTCAAACGACATTTGCCGAATATCAACCGATTCATGTTCCAGCAAATCAAAAGCGATAAAGCGAACAGGCACCTCTCGCATCATTTTTTTGCTGACATTCTTGCGTTGAATCCTACGTTGCAATTCTGAGAAGGGGAGGGGATGACGATTTTGCCATGCCAAGATCTCACCGTCCAACACAACTCCGTCGGCAATCTGGCTCGAAGCTTGTTCGATCTCTGGAAAACGTCCGGCCAACTGTTCTTCACCGCGCGACCACAAAAAGGTTGTACCGTTGCGACGAATCAACTGAGCCCGAATTCCATCCCACTTCCATTCGCAACGATAAGCGGAAGAATCCAATCCCGTTTCATACGTTGCTGGCAAAGGATGTGCCAAGCAAAACGGATAAGGTTGGCTTGGAGACTTCACGTCGGTGACTGCTGCAAGCAACTGCGACATTGCCTCCTCGGTCGGTTGCCAGTCACCCATTAAACGATGAGCAATCACATCGACCTCCAGGTCGCTCCATTGACTGATGGCTTTAGTGATCAACCTTGTGTTGACACCAACTCGGAGGTTTCCAGTGAGCAATTTGTTGAATACAAACCGCTGCTGTGAGTCAAGCTTCTTCCAGCAATCCTTTAGTAGCTCAATCTGTGTCGTTAGGTCCGATTTTCCCAAGGGCCTGCAATACGATTCAATCCATTCACTCAACGCACCATCCTCAAGGCGATTCGTGGCGGGAACGATATTTGCGATCGTTTCCGCTAAGTCCCCAACCCATTGATAGGTTTCTTCGAAAAGCCAAACAGGTACTTGAGCCGCTTCTATGGCCGCTTGCCGCAAAGCTTTTGACGGAACCGTCGGCTTAAGCTTATTCCCCAATAGGAAATAGATTGCCCAGGCACGATCTTGATTCGAGGCCGCTTTGAGGTATGCGACCATCGCATCGATCTTTGCAGTTGTTTTGGTCGTGCCATCGAGTTGTTTATAGAGTTCAGCGAAGTCTCTCATGGCGACAAATCCTCCACCTCCACTTCACCTTGAAATTCTGTTTTCAATGGCGCCGCCTTACGTCCCATTTCATTTTGATAACGAGCGAAAACATCCGAGAATCCGTGTGTCACCCACAGTTCTTCTGGATTACACCATTCCACCGCCTGATTCAAATCACGCCAGTCGACATGATCAGAAAGAACGAAGCCTCGTTCAAGATTTCGACGGCGTCGCGTACCACGAATAGCCATCCAGCCTGACGCAGAGGCGAGAGACACCTCCCGAAACCGGTTCATCCACGACGATTGCTGCGCGGAGGGAGGCGCGATGATTAAGGCCTGTGAAAAATCAGTACCAGCGGGAGCACTAGAAACCGATTCATATTCCGGTAAAGCGACACCACTCTCACGATAAGCTCGCAAGGGCCCCAACATGGCGCCATGCACCCATATCTGTCCAGGTTCGACGTGACGCTGTTTCAATTCCATCAAGATACGCTGTGCCTTACCCACGGAGTAAGCCAACATAACACTGGCGCGTCCCGCCTGTTGATTCTCTTGCCACCAGTCCATTATCTCGTCGATCACTTGCGCGGTTTTGGGCCAGTGAAATACGGGTAGTCCAAAAGTCGATTCCGTCACCATCAAATGACAATGTACGGGCTCCCAACTGCAACAGGTAGCATCACTTTGTAGCTTGTAATCACCCGTGACCAACGCCACCTTACCACGCGATTCAAGTCGTACTTGCGACGCACCTAAGATGTGACCAGCAGGAAAAAGTGTCACCACAACATCGCCAAGAGCGAGACTCTCACCATAGTTAAGGGTTTGAAGGTCTATATCGACCCCGAGACGCAATTGCAGCAAGGACTTAGAGGATCGGGCTGCCAAATAGTGTTGGCTTCCGCTACGAGCATGATCGGAATGCGCGTGTGTAATGACCGCTCGCTGCACAGACTTCCAAGGATCGATGTAAAAATCCCCTGCTGGACAATAAAGGCCGGCTGGAGTGATTTGCAGTAATTCATGAAAGTACGATGATTTCGACGTATTCATTTGCCCTCAGCAAATTGAAAAAACAGCAACTTTCCACTCGAATACGGGAAAAAACACCACTTCGTTCGGACGACGCATTAATGTGATATAGTAACCAGGCGACCACTCCTAAAGCTCCAACAAGAAATGCGTCTCCGTGTACTCCACAACATAACAAGAATCAGAATAGGTGACTTCATGATGTCCGTCATTCGCCCATACCTTGTATTGGGTTCATTCTTTTGGGTAACGCTTTTCGCGATCTCGACATTCGCACAAGAGGAAAAAACGCAGCCAGAGAGTCCTCCTATCCTTCAGGTCCGCGTTACCGAATACGCCCTCAATAGCCCGATCGATCCAAACCTTTCCAATATCGAACTACTCGATAAGATTACTGCAGCTTCTAAATCAGGCAAAAATCAATCATCCGGCGAACAACCGTTTGCCATCGCCAAAAATGTACTTCGCTTTACCCATGTGCTAGGTATCGAAAGCAACCTTCAAGTGGGACGTACAGTAAGCGTTGTTGTGGGTGAAGCTCGTGACCCACGTGGTGGTATCATGCGCAACACCACCATGCAAGAAATCGGCACCATGGCAAAACTGAAGACTACACCAACCGAATCTGGAGTGATTCTGGCCCATTTTACCTATGAATCTTCTGACCTTGAAGTAAACCAACCTGAGTCGATGACTCCAGACATCACGCAACTTTCCATCGAAAGCACTATTATCCTCGAAACCGGAAAAACAGTCTTACTGCTTGGAACGGATGGTCGTAGCCCCAAGGTAATCACAATTACTTTTGAATAACTCGCTTACTCCACAGGTAATTGAAAGCAGACTGCTTCTTCTGCATTGCGGATATAAAGCTTGTCACCAACAACCACAGGATGATTCCAAACTTTGTTTTTGAATACCTGCATGCGTGTCACCTCTTGATGACCAGTGGGGTCAGCAGCGACCAACACCAGATCGCCATCCTCACTGGCCACAAGCAGCAAGCCAGACTCTTCCAAAAGTGCGACTTGTCCTTTGCCGTACCTTCCACCTTTCCATTGACGA
>JBILTA010000232.1:0-7932 GCA_044371785.1 Pirellulaceae bacterium
TTGGGCTTTTACCCTTGGACTTGGCCTTTGTGCCGCTGGACTTGGCACCGCTTTGTCCCGAAATGAAATGTGCATCGCTCCACAATGCCCGCAAATCGATTGCAGGCACGTCCTGATACGCTACCATCACTCGGCCTCCTTGCCGACGGATCGTCTATCTAACTCTTTTGCTAGCAAATCTTGCTAGTTTCTCCACATCATCTTCCTGACGATGCGAGTTGTCAGCCTGTCCCGAAACGCCCTCTGATGTCAAGACAGAATCAGCGTGTTACAATGGGGGTCTCCCCACAAAAGCGAGTTCAACCTATATGGCAGCAAAAGATTTAGATATTGAGCAGATTGCGAGCTATTTGCATCTCAATGTTGAACAGGTCACCAAATTGGTGGAACGCGGCAAATTGCCTGGTCGTCGAGTTGGTGGTCAATGGCGTTTTGCGGAAGCCGAGATCCATCATTGGCTAGAAGAGCGAATCGGATTGAGCGACGCGGATGAGTTGGGAGAAGTGCGCAAGTGGTTGGATCGGTTGCCCAATAGTCCGCACGAATCTTCGGACCGATTTGAGCAGTTGTTACCGCTCTCTTGTATCGCGGTGCCGCTGCATGCCAAAACACGTGGATCGGTCATTCGTGAAATGTGCGACTTGGCGGCGCTGAGTGGATATTTGTGGGACTCTTCTGTGATGGCGGAGGCAGTACAAGCGCGTGAAGATTTGCACCCAACGGCCTTAGAAAACGGCGTTGCCTTATTGCATCCACGTCGACCGCAAACTTCGATTCTTGGCGAGTCGATTGTTGCGTTGGGAATCACGACACATCCCATCAACTTCGGCAATCGTTCAGGTCGCGCTACGGACATTTTCTTCTTGATCTGTTCGCTGGATGATCGTATTCATTTGCAGATCTTGGCCAAGTTAAGTCGTCTGGTGCATGAGGATGACTTGATGGACAAGATGCGTCATGCCTCATCAGCACAAGAGGTGCGAGAGATGATCTTGGAAGCAGAAGCGAGTTGGGAAAACCACGCAACTTGAGACGTCATCATGTCAGCCACAAGCAACTCAACTTATTATTTGACGACCATGACAAATCGAAGCATCTAGGTTGAATGAATGGACAAAGGAATGTCAGACGCGTTCATCGCTTGGGTTGGGCCGATTTCGGAACCCTTTGATTGGGTGTTTGAGAGCTGCGCCTCGCAACATTTCATTCGTCAGTGGCCCGATGCCGACAGTTGGTTTGCGGAAACGGCAGCCGTTCAATCGCGGTTTTCGCACATCCTATTCGCATTACCCCGTCGAGACAGATTGCTCATCGAGCGAATCAACAGCCTGCATGGACGAGAACCCATCGTATCGATTTGCGGAGTGCTGAGTGACCAATGGTTGGGCCATCGACGAAGTAGTTCTTTAAAACTTAGGGTTCCCGGATTCTATTGGTGGAATCTGCAAGATCAAATTTTGCCGTGGTTGAGCCCCAACGCTGTACAACATTCGATCGATACATTTCAGGGGAAACTGAGCGAAGGAAATGAGTATTGGCAAAGAGTAAGAGCTACAACCTTCGAGTCCAATTCTCCTCAGCAAGCTATTGTTTTGACGGGTAATGAAAGAGCCGCACTCCCCATCCTGGACGTTTTGAACCATGGTCTTTACCAAACCGATGTGATCCGATTTTCTTCAGATTTACCAGAGAAACAACTGGAGCAATTGTCCGAATGCAATGTTTTGTCAACGCAGCTGAAACGCGTTTTGCAGGAAGCGAATCGAGCATCGCATAAAGTGCAAATTTGGTGGTGTGGTGGAACGATGAGTGAACAGAATATCGAGTCTGTGGGGAGAAACTTTTCTGGGCAGCTGTCAAAAAACATTTCCCTGTTGAAGCAATACGGCGAAATCGATTTTGGTTGGTATGCGACCCTTGTCGATCAACGGCAATGGAAATTGCTGCGAAAGGTAGGCTTCACACGACTCGTGGCTCCACCATTTCGTGTCGAAGGTTTGTGTGATGCGACGTCACACGGCGGGTGAGTCATTCGAAGCGACACTGCTGACTTTCTCTTCTGCAGCGCTAGCGCGGAGATAATTTGGGAGCAGATGAAAGGGATCTGTTCTTGTGCCAGCGAGCCATTGGCGCCAAGCATAACGACCGACGTCGACGGCAGTGATATCCGTTGGATCACTGTGTGTAAGAGCTTTCTGTAGGTCGTCAGCAAACGGGTAACGCGCGATGGCATTACCACCGACGATTACGGTCTGCTGCCCTGAGTTCACCGCAGGATCCCATTTCACAGGAAGCTGCCATTGAGCCGTAGCTGCCTCCAATCCATGAAACGGATTTTGCTTCCACAACGCGACATCCAAGTGGTGAGAGGGAATAAGAACGTGCAATTTGACGTCGTGCAGACCGGAGGTTGCAGGAGCCGTCACGGGCTCAACAAGGGCGACGAGCCGAAAGACTTGTTTACGGTAGGCATCCATGGCCGCGGCGATAAGGATAGGCTTTGTCGTGTCGGTTGATGCAGCGCAACCTAGACGATAGGCGAGAGTTTCTAGGGTATCGACCGGGCACAGGGGAACGTTCAGGGCGTATCCGATCGCTTTGGCGGAAGCGACGCTTACGCGTAAACCTGTGAAAGAACCGGGCCCATTGGCCAAAGAAATCAAGCCGAGATCCGAAGAAGTGATTGAGGCTTCGCGAACGATTTGGTTTACAGCGGGAAGTAGACTCCGAGCGGAGCCAATTTGGGATGGGAGAGCAAAATTTGCAACGAGTTGAGTATCTTTGAATAGGGCAACGGAGCCTGAGAGGCCAATTGTTTCGAGGGCTAGGTGCCACATGGGGTTAACTTTCGCGAATAATTCAGGACGAATGACCACCCCCAATATGGCCTAAGTGTAAGATCTAAGGGGGTTGTGGCACTATTGCTGCACAATTTACCACTATTTCGGGGAATTTTTGAGCTGTCAGCTCGGGAGCGCATGTCGACTGTCCGATCATAAACCAAGAATTTACAATGAGAAGTTTCCCGCAGCATCCTCATTTGGGTGCCCCTACCATATCCTAACGGTTTCGAAGCGTGTCGATTTCGAGGCAGAACGGTTTCGAATTCGTAAAATTTCGAATATTCGACAATTCGAATCGTAAACAATGTGTCCCAAATTTTTTAGGAGCCACAACCAGTGAGGCAAGCTCTGATCAGTGATGTTCACGGTAATCTGGAAGCGTTGACGGCTGTGATGGCCGACATCGCGACGCAGAGTATCGATCAGATTGCATGCCTGGGGGATGTGGTCGGTTACGGCCCTAATCCGTGCGAGTGCTTGGATGTGGTGATGAGCCGTTGCGAGTTCACGATCATGGGCAACCATGACCAGGCGACTTTGTTTGATCCTGAAGGGTTCAACCAAGTAGCATTGCGGGCGATTTATTGGACTCGTGATGCGTTGGATCGCGGGACGGGCAAAGCGTCGCAATCCAACAAGCGCTGGGATTTCTTGGGTGAGTTACCGCGGTGGTACCAGAACGGTGACTTTCTTTACGTTCACGGATCACCTCGCGATCCGACGAACGAGTACGTATTTCCCGAAACGATTTATGACCAAAAGCGGATGGAATTGCTCTTTGAACGCCTGCAAAAATATTGCTTTCAGGGACATACGCACATGCCGGGAGTATTTACGACCGAGCAGGAGTTTATAACTCCGGACGATTGCAATAACGAGTTTCCGTTGGGGCGCGAAAAGATGATGGTGAATGTCGGTTCGGTGGGCCAACCGCGAGACGAAGACCCTCGAAGTTGTTACACGATCATCGACCACGGAAAGAAAATGGTCTATTTCCGTCGCGTCAGTTACGATTTCGACACGACAATTCGCAAGATCTATGCGATCGAAGAACTCGACAACATGCTAGGTGATCGCTTGAGGACGGGACGGTAATTGCGTGGTCAAACGAGCCATACTCAGTGATATTCATGGCAATCTGGAAGCGCTCACAGCGGTTTTAGCCGATGCGCGGCAGCGTGGCTGTGAGCAGATTGTTTGTTTGGGCGATATTGTCGGTTACGGTCCCAACCCCTGTGAATGCGTCGATCAGGTGATGCAGTTTGAAGCCTGCATTCTGGGTAACCATGACTTGGCTGCACTATTTGATCCGGAAGGTTTTAGCAATGTTGCTGAGCAGGCCATTTTTTGGACTCGCCAGCAATTGGAAGGGAAGAGTCGAATGGGGAGCGAGCCGTTGGCAACGATTCGAGCCCGGCTTGATTATCTGAGCCGCCTGCCCCGCATTCGTAGGGAAGGGCACACGTTATTCGTGCATGGTTCCGTCCGAAACCCCGTGAACGAATATGTGTTCCCTGAAGATGTGTATAACCGACGCAAAATGGAGAAATTGTTCTCCATGGTGCAAAAGATCTGCTTTCAGGGGCATACCCATGTCCCTGGTGTTTTTACCTCTGAAGGGCAATTTCTGCGTCCCACCGACCTCGTTGAAGGATATTTGATCGGAGAGGAGAAATCGCTGGTCAATGTCGGGTCGGTTGGTCAACCCCGAGATGGTGACTGGCGAAGTTGTTATGTAATTCTCGATGAAAACAGATTATTTTTTCAACGCGTTGAGTATGATCTAGAAGCGACGGTCTCCAAAATCCACGCTATTGAGGAATTGGACAATTTCTTGGGTGATCGTTTGAGAGATGGCAAATAATTCCTAAGTTTGTTGCAACGGATGCTGGAAATCGACAGAATTAGGGCGATCTCATCACCACCAACCGTTCTTCCATCCGTTTCAACCAGAAAATTGTTCACCATGGTCTTGGTCACATTGCGAGTTCTTCAAGGTGCAGATCGCGGGCGAGTCTTTCCCGATCTTCGCCCACCTATCACTATTGGTCGCGAAGAAGGTAATTCGATTCAACTCAATGATGAACGTGTCAGTCGGTGCCATCTAAAGATACAAGAGGACAACGATCGACTTGTGCTCACCGATTTGGATAGTACCAACGGTACGAAGATCAACGGACAAGATTGCCAGCTGCGTTTGCTACGATTCGGCGACATTATCGCCGTAGGTCGCTCAGTACTTCTCTTTGGTAATCGCGAGCAGATCGCAGATCGACTGCAGGAACTGAGCGCCTCACAAGGTGAAGGCTTCAATAGTGCTTTTACCGCGGAAGAATCTGAAATGGCCGACGCGGATCTCGATTTGAGCACTGGACTGTCTAGTTCTTTGGGTTTGCTGGGGCGACTGGAATCAATACCCGGCTTGCCTGAGCGTCTGAGCCCTAGCCAAGCGGCACAGTTTTCAGAAATTTTGGAGCACTTACATTCCGGTTTGCAGTATGTGATCGATGGAGTGCAATCAGATCCGCAGAAACAGGAAGTTATTGTCCCTCCCGCCACGTGGCAAGTTCTTCTGCAATTGCAAGGACGATTGTCGGAAATGATTCGCAGCGTCGCAGATCCAGACAAAAACTGAGTTCCCCCAAAACCGGGTTCCGCTGCTCATCGTTCCAGTGAATCGGAATTCAGTGGATTGGGATTCAGTGGATTGAGTCTGGCAAAGCGTTATAATCTCGTCCGGTAGGTGAGTCTTCACCTCTCTTGTTCCTGTTGGACTCGCTACGGCCTAGCCAAAGATCTGGCAAAACAAAGGTCTTGTAGAACAAAAATCTGGTAGAACAAAGACCTGGTAGAACAAAGGCCGAGCAAAACAAAGGCCGAGTAAAATCGCACGGAAATCACTTGTACAGGAGGTCCATCATGGCTGCTGACTCTGTTCCTTCGACGGGATCGGAAGGAAATGGCACACCGAAATCGACTCGCCCTTTCGTGCACTTACATTGTCACAGCCACTATAGCTTGCTCGATGGTGCATCGCCGATTGGCAAATTGATCGATCGTGTTAAGTCGCTCGGCATGAATAGCTTGGCCTTAACCGACCATGGCAATTTGCATGGTGCATTGGAGTTCTATCAAAAAGCGAAAGGGGCAGGTATCAATCCGATTGTGGGCTACGAAGCCTACATTGCGCCCAAGAGCCGCTTTGAACGCGATGCGAGCAGCATGAAGGAAGCTTCCTATCACCTTACGTTGCTGGCACAGAACAGAACGGGTTTCAAGAACTTGGTGAAACTAGCCTCCGCCGCCAGTCTCGAAGGCTTCTATTTTAAGCCGCGTATCGATAAAGAATTACTGCAGCGATACAACGAAGGAATCATCTGTTTAAGCGGTTGTTTGTCGAGCGAGTTTAGTCGCCAGATTTTGAAGGGCCATGATACAGGCAAAGTTTACAAAGAAGCGATGGAAACGGCCGCTTGGTTTCATAAAGTATTCGGCGATCGATACTTTATCGAGATCATGAATAACGGCATCGATTTACAACGTATCCAAGTCCAGGGTGCTGTCGACATCGCCAACCATATGGGTTTGCCGCTGGTTGCAACCAGCGACGCTCATTATCTTGAACAAGCCGACCATGCGACGCAGGATATTCTGCTCTGTATCAACACGGGCAAATTCCGCACTGATACCAACCGCATGAAAATGGAGAACGACCAGTTTTATGTTCGCAGCCCGGAAGAGATGTATATGCATTTTCCGGGGCTCGAAGAAGCGGTAGCGCGAAGCCAACAGATTGCCGATAGTGTGTGCATCGATCTCGAGTTGGGCAAACGCAACTTTCCCAACTATACCATTCCGACTCAACAAACACCTGATGAATACCTTCGCTCCATTTGCGAGAGCGGTCTAAAGGAACGTTACGAAGGTGATCCTGAACGCATTGTAGATGGTGAACTCACCACCATTGTCAAACAACGACTGGATCGCGAACTTAATGTGATCTCGAAGCTCGGATTCTCCAACTACTTCTTAATCGTATGGGACTTCGTACGACATGCACGTGAACAAGGTGTACCCGCAACGGCCCGTGGTAGCGGTGTGGGGGCCTTGGTTTGCTATGCGCTCTATCTGAGCCACGTGTGCCCAATCAAATACGACTTGCTCTTTGAACGTTTCTTGGACGAGAGCCGAACCGAAGCCCCTGATATCGACATCGACTTTTGCAAAGACCGCCGCAGCGAAATCATTCGCTACGTTAAAGAAAAATATGGTGAGTCAAACGTTGCACAAATTGGAACGTTCGGAACCCTGCAAGCTCGCGCAGCAATTAAAGACGTCGGACGAGCGATGGGACTTCCGCTGGCGCAAGTAAATCAGATTACCGAAATGGTACCTGATGAACTCAAGATTACCATCAAGAAAGCACTCGAAGCTAACGCTGACCTCAAGGCACTTTACGAACGCGATAACGATGTTGGTGAACTACTAAACTTAGCCATGAAGCTGGAAGGTTTGGCCCGAAACATCGGAACACATGCCGCGGCAGTGGTGATCGCCGATAAACCATTGACTGAGTACGTGCCACTTGGACGTGTGGGTGGTAAAACAGACATCATCACTCAATGGTCGATGGGTGACGTGGAAGCTGCTGGTCTATTGAAAATGGACTTTCTCGGCCTACGCAACTTGACGATCCTGGCCAAAGCGGTCGACATCATTCGCCAAACAACAGGCAAAACGATCGATCCACTCAAATTCCCCTTGGACGACAAACCAACGTTTGAATTGCTGCAACGCGGTGAAACAAAAGGTGTTTTTCAGCTGGAAAGCGGTGGTATTCGCGACTTGCTGCAAAAGATGAAGCCTGACCACTTCCGCGACATCATCGCGACCAATGCTCTTTATCGTCCAGGTCCACTGGAAGGGGGCATGGTCGAAGATTATGTGGCAGTGAAACATGGCCGCAAAGTCCCTGATTACAAACATCCGGTACTGCGAGAAATCCTGGAAGAAACCAATGGCGTGATGGTTTACCAGGAACAGGTGATGCGTATTCTCAATGGCCTCGGTGGAATCGAATTAGCCAAAG
>JBILTA010000233.1:0-7906 GCA_044371785.1 Pirellulaceae bacterium
TTGCCCGAACTGAGGGCCGAATTGCTCCAACGCGAACGATTGGATCAACAAGCTCGCAACGAATTGATCGAGTTTCTAAAGACCACCGGTTTCATGCAATTGCCGAAGCCTGTAACGGATACCATTTTGATCGCTCGCATGAAAGAAGTGAGCGATAAGTTGGCGAGCGTTGATGATGATAACTTGAAGTTCATGAAGGTGGTCGTCGAAAAACATGGCTGGTTGAGCAAAACCTTAGTGGGTACCGACGGCGCGAAAGCGGCTTGGTTAATCTTGCAGCACTCCGACAAAGATCGTGAGTTTCAGAAGCAATGTTTGGAAGTTATGAAGAAGCTTCCACAAGGCGAAGTGGATCCGAAAGATATCGCCTATTTGACCGATCGTGTTCTAGTGGGCGAAGGAAAAGAGCAAGTGTATGGCACCCAACTGCGAACAAATGAAAAAGGGGAGCTCGAATTAGCTCCGCTGTTCGAGCCAGCTACCGTAGACCAACGTCGCCAAAGGATGGGCTTAGGGCCATTGAAAGAGTATATGGAGATGGTGAAGAAGCAGTTGCAAGGTTAATGAGGTTTGTTGGCAAGGGGCAAGAGGTTGAACGACGTCTCGCCCGGAATAAAAATATTTGCTTTTGCTTGCCTCAACTGCCATAATCCGCGTGCAGTTATCGTGATCTTCTCTTGCGGAAAGGACTCTTTTCATGCGCATTGTCGCTTCTCTTGCGATCATTGGCTTGTCGGTTGTGTGCAGTTCTTCTAGTTTTGGCCAAGTGGTGCAGCTCCCAACCTTTCAAAACACGGGCGTTTCCACGGTGGTGGACGTTCCAGCGGGAGGTTCGACTTATTTAGGTGGAATTGGCAGAGCAGGAGCCACGTCGGCGGCTCGCAGAGCGGCACTCTTCGGCCAACGGAGTGGAGGGATTTACGCATCAGGCTCTGGAAATGCGGTTGTCGCCACAGTGCTCGATTTGAAGGCCCTAGATGAAGCGATTTTGAATCAGAAGATTGAGCCAGGTCTTTCTGTCCGAGCTGGTAAAAGCTCGTTACCGTTGGCTGGCAAAAGTCATCCTGGCACGAACTATCGCAAGATCAGTTCCATTCCAGGAGCTTATATGCAAGCGTTGGGTGGCGATACATCATTGCACTCTTCTTCGGGACTCAATGCGGATACCTCAGCGGAAATCCGCGAGCTGCTAGAACGAGCCCAGGCAGCGCACCAAGGTGGGCGACATGCGGCGGCCGAGGTTTACTACAGAATGATCATCGAGCGATTGCCGCCGGAGATGCTGGCGAAAATCGAGGCGGAGATTAAGCAAAAGCAAAGTAAGGCCAAAGCAAGCACTGTCCAGAAGAAATCCACCACGATGACGAGCAAGTATTAAATCGGCGTGGGATAAGATACGACTTACCAGCGTAACGCAAAAAGCCGGTGAAGGAAATTTGAATCTCCTTCACCGGCTCAGCATGGAACAGCTTCGTCGAAATCTCCAATCCGTGGAGAATCCCTAGAAGTTGTATTGAAGACCGACATAAGCACCGTGCAGGATCAATGCATCGTTGTTGTTGATGTCGGTTAGGTGTCCAACGTTGACGTAGTCGTAAGGGATTTGGCCAACCGCGGTAGCAACGCCAGAAGCGGCTAAGACGCGATAACCAGCTCGAACGCTCCAGCATTGGTTCACTCGGTAGCCCATACCAAGGTCCCATTCGCCGATCAAAGCTACATCGTTATCGCTAACCATGTAGTTGTATGGCATGCCGTCATAAGCGTTGGTGCTGTCGATAACGGCGTAGGTGCCTGCACCGGTACCAATCGAAGTGTCGTATTCCATATGGTTGCCGAATACACCAAACTTCATTCCGGAGTAAACCGATATGCAGTTGGTCAAGCAATAGTTGCCGAAGCCACCGATTTGGAAACCGAACAGGTCGTTGCTGACGTTGTTGTTGTAGTACAAGTCGTTGGCGTCGAAGGTCATGTTGCCTTCGCTAGCGGCATATTCCAAGTTATCTTCGAAGCGGAAGTAACGGAAACCGGCCAACCACGTTAGACTCAAGCGGCTGCAAGCGGCAGGCACATACATACCCGTAGGTCCACCGACGCAAGCGTTGCAAGGAGCACAACCGGTTGCACAAGGATTAGAGCAAGAGAGACCAGCGCGGCTGGCGCATCCGATACCGAATCCAAGTAGGTTGATTTCAACGTTGTGAACTTCGCTGCTGCGGATAATGCGATGTTCGCTGGCGCCGTCATACCAGTCGTACACGTTCAGGCCAGGCATATCCAAGTCTTGGAAGCCAGGCATGTTAGCTCGCAAGTTACCACCGACGGGAGGCATCACCGAAACTTCTTCGGATCCTGGGAAGAGGCCCCAATAGGTGCCTGCAATCGCATATTGACCGCAATGTAGATAACGTCCAGCGGTGACTTCAAAGCCTGGCATCAAACCGATACGAGCATCATCGGTTGAGAGATAATCAGGCGTTGGCATTGCGGAGTCGTAGGTGAGTCGAACATCATGATCATCGACTCGGTTGAAGAACAAAGCACCAGCTCCGAAGAACCAAGGCTTTGGAGCAACCAGAGTGGGTCCGCATGATAAAGACGGTGCGCCGCATGACATATCGCCGTAAGCAGAACCACCGCAGTTGCCTGTGGAACAATCACCTGAAGAAGATTCAGGGGCTGGCATTGCTTGTGGAGCGTATTGCGGAGCATGCTGTGGAGCAGCCATGTGCATCGGTGCAGGGACGCCTGTGCCGATGGATGGAACGCTGCCGTCCTGTGGCAATGGCACAGGTGAAGGCACAACTTGCGAGTTGGGATCGATGCCTTGAAGAGCACCTTCAGCGATCGATTGTTCTTGCCAGCCAACATTTTGATATTGAACTGGTGCAGGACCCGTAAACCCACGCGCTACGGGTGGGTGAGTGTTGAAACCCGGTTGTGGTGGCACATAAGCCTGAACCGGATAGCCATTTGGCATTAAGCCGTTGCCTTGATACACAGGCACCTGCCCATATGCGGCGCTGCTAGCTGTTAGAATCCCCAACAGGCCAGCGATCTTTGCGAATCGGTATACTTTCACAATTGACTCCTTCCATTACGAACCCTTCCATGCTGTACCAATAGCAGCTCCGCTGCATTTAGGCACGGAGTCTGTCATCGTCCAAACCGCATCGCGCAAATGGTAAGTTCGTTCGTACCGCTAAAGAAATCACAAGTGGGGGATAGCACAAACGGAATAGACCTACCAAGCGGAACCCGAGTAGGTCATCACATTGAGAGCTTTCCGTTCGTCCGCTACAAACGTTATAAGTGCTAAACCTTCTCCCACCGTCTAGCCCCGATTCGAGCGGCGATCATGAAGATCAAACCAGCTAGCAATAAGACGGCTACCTGAGGCCAAAGAGACTGCAGCGGTAGGTTGCGCCAGAAGATCTTGTTATATCCATCTAGGGCCCAAGCGTTAAAGGTTAACAGGCCGACTTCACGAATACGTTCGCTCATCAGGTACCGCGGTACCATACTGCCACCCAGAGCACTCATACCCAAAACAAGTACCACCGAGACCCAGTTGAGTTGTGCGCGTGAACTGCACATTGTCGCTAGAAATAGCGAAAGACTACTAGCTGCGGAAGAGGTGACCAGCGTCATGATCAGAAAACCTTCCCAATGTTTTGTGAGTTCCACTCCGAAAATGAGTTGTCCCCAGATAAACATCAGAGTTGTCTGTAAAGTGCCTAACAACATGAGATAAAGCCATTTGCCCATCAACAATTCATCCAAAGTCAATTGGCTTGCCAACAATCGTTCGAGGGTGCTATTCTCTTTTTCTTCTAATAAAGTTCCGCCACCACCCACGACACTGAAGAGCAGGAACATTACCGCAATCCCTGATGCATACATGGCGATCACAGGATTTTTCTTTTCACTTCCGACTAAATCGACGGTGGATACCATTGGCATCTCAAAACTAAGGCTAGGGTTTGTCTTTCCTGGCGACGGGTTGGCATCGGGGAGAGGGCTATCCTGTGTCGACGAGATCACTGCGGGAATCACTGGTGGTTGAGAAGCGGCTTTTGTTAGACGGTCGATGCTCTTTTGAACCAAGAGTTGTTGTACTAGCGCGAGTACAATCTTCGGCGCCACTTGATCACTTGAATCGGTCAGCAATTTAGCGGAGAGCGTTTTCGTTTTTTCGGCTTGGTCTTCTGCGGATTCTTCCAGCACAATCGCCACGCTGGCTCCCCCTTCACGAACCAATTTCTCACTCAATTTTGGATCGAGTAGTTTCAATTCACCTTCGGCAAGTGTTTGCGAATCGTTATCAACGAATCTAAGCGAACCATGTATTCGCAACTCCTCAATAAGGGCTTTAGAATCTTGGCTGTTAGCACGGTCCGATACAGCGACTTTGATAGTAGCCGTTTCTCCAGAACGTTCGCGTGACCCGAAGATCAGCGCGAAGATACTAAAGAAGAAAAGTGGGACAACAAACGTCAAAACAAGCTCGGCTTTGTTGTGCCACAATCGAAGAGCGGATATTCGCACGATAAGCCAGATCATTCGCGTAGTTCTTTCCCGGTCAGATGCAAAAAAACATGGTGCAGGTTGGGGTTGCGAATCTCTAGGTCGGCGACCACTAAGCCACGTTGTCGCAGTTGATCAAGCAACGGTGGTAATTCCTGAGCGACATCGTCGATCTCTTTGGTCCAGCCGCCTGATGCTGCATGGAACTGAAATCCTGGTAACGATTCCAGCTCGAGCCTTGCTAATGCAACTTGCTCATCCGGTCCGCTGTGAAAGGCAGCAAAAAAATTATTCTTATAGATTTGCAGAACCAATTGACGTCGACTTCCGACAGTTTGTTCTATTAGATCAGCTAAAGAACCCTCAGCGATAACACGTCCATGGTCCATGATCACGATGCGATCGCTTTGTTTTTCTGCTTCGTCTAAGTGATGTGTAGTGAGAATGATCGCAGCACCTTGCTTGCTGAGCTCATCTAACATAAGAAAAATTCTCTCTCGACTTTGCGGGTCGACACCAACGGTAGGCTCATCGAGCAAGATCAGGGGTGGATGATGTAAAACACCACAGGCAAGGTTGACTCGTCTTTTCATACCGCCGGAAAAGTTTTTGACCAATTCGTGAGCCCGATCTTTCAGGCCGATCCATTCGAGAACTTCTGCTACCCGTCGCGTGGCTTCGCGGCGGCGGAGACCATGCAACTTGGCGAAGATCACCAAGTTTTCTTGAGCTGTTAAGTCTCCATACAATGCGATTTCTTGAGGGACCACGCCTAAATGTTGCAGTGCTTTAGGTGAACCTGCCGGGGCGTTGAACAGGCGAATCGCCCCTTTATCCAGTCGTACGCGACCGCAAATGGCCCGCACTAACGTCGTCTTGCCCGCTCCATTGGGTCCAAGTAGAGCAACACGTTCGCCGCGTAGCACTTCTAAGTTCAAGCCGTCCAGAGCGGTCAGGCTACCGAATGACTTCTCTACGTCTGAACATTGTAGAGCGAATCCATCCTCAGCAATCACGCAGCACCTTATCCGTAATGATCTTTGATCTAAGAGCAACCATTCAAGTTGAGCCAACCTAGCCTGGCCACACATAACCAAGCCCAACTTGAACCACATCAGGCCCGCATATTGTAGAGCGTTGGGGTAAAGTTCAAGCAATATCAGATGATCGAGGCTACCAACTTTTTGGGCAATAACCCTATAGCCCAGAATTATCCAAGCCATGCTATTGAAATCTATGCGTCTCAGTACGACAATCGGGGCTTGTGGGTTGGTAGAAAAACCGAAGAGAAGGGCTAGCTTGCATGACGAGCCAGGAGATGGTAAGCGAAACCGACGATCTGCCGAATGATCGTCTAACCTCGCCTGTCCTCAGTTATCCCCAGGATGAATCGCATTGGAGTCAGAATCATGGACCCACTATTTTTGCGTTAACGGCCTTCACACTGATTGTGGGATACGGGGTAATCTTCTTCAACTCGACGACCATTGATGATAACAGCAAGCCACTTGTCCCCAACAATTTTGTGCCGGACGAAGACAGCAACCCCACCAATGAGCCCTCTCCATCAGCTCCTCTGAGCCAAGAAAACACCAATAAGAGCTCGGATCAGGAAGCTAAAGTCGAGCCCCCCAATACCAATGGCAAACCCAAAGCGCCCAATCCGCAGTAAGCACAAAAAAAGCCGAGAGACGAAGTCGTATCCCGGCTTGTAGTAATTTATGGATTGACGGCTTACTTAGATCACACCGCCGTGCACACGGTATGGAACCATGTGGTCGGGCTGATCTAGGAACCAAAATCGTTCCCATTCCTGTACCAATGCCCGAAAGTTTTCGGATGTGTACAGCAACTGTTCAGCACGACGCTCAGGCAACGCTGAGTAGATCGGCAAGATGCAGCCGATAGAAGGGGTTAGGCTCAGGCAGATCAATACAGCAAATAGCCAGCGACGCATGGCATCTCCTCCATGGAGTTCACGAAAGGGTGTCTGGTCAGAAGTTCTAGTTGACCACAACCTATTTATCGCCAACCGATGAAGATAACTTTTCTCAAAAGTCAGATTATGCGGGATTGAGGGATCGGTGCGGTTATGCTGGATGGACCGATCTTTCCCAGCTTACCTATCCAGCGAAAGATAAGCACATGTTCAGTCGCTTAGGTATCTTCGGCTTCTACGTCCGAATCGTCGCCTGAAGCCTGATTGCGAAGCATCTCTTTCCAGGCTTCTGCATTTTCTGACGCCGCCATCTCTTTGACTCGCCCTTCCATGACCTTACCGGGCTTGAAGGTTACGACGAATTTTTCCGGCACGTCGACCTGGTGTCCTGTCCGAGGGTTACGCGCTTTACGAGCGGCACGGGGCTTTACTTGGAATACACCGAAGTTGCGCAATTCAACACGACCTTCTTCCACAAGATTCTCAATAATCGCTTGAAAGGTGCGTTGTACTATTTCCTTGATTTGAAGCTGGGTCAGGCCAGTTTCATCGGAAATCGTTTTCACGATCTCTTTTTTGGTCACGCTACGATGCTCCCAGCTTGTACAAGAAAAGTGACGTAAGTCGTTCAAGACATTGACTTTACTAAGCGGCAGTGTAAGGACCGCTCCGTTCACCGTCAAGACACTCCAGGCGGGGTGGTTGGAGTGCTGGAACAAAACACTTCTTTTGGGGGCCACCCCTAAATTCTCTATCTTTACCGAAATAACCAATTCCAACGAAATGGCTCTTCTTTGAGGGGGCGAGAAGTAACTCAATTCTTCATACAATTGGGGTCGTAGCGGTCAGAGGGGCTGGGAGGAATATAACTTCCTAGTCTCGATTTAGCTCGGTCCGTTGGGGCGTGCACCGTTTATCCGACCTTTCCAATTGCGTAGGATGGATAGATGACCTTGGTGCATTCGAGTTTGGAGAATTACAAACGCTGATGGAACGCCGCAGGGCATAGTCTTTTTCAGAAGTCTCTTCTTGTTAGATCATTTTGGGAACGTTGCAGATCGGCGATAAAACGCTGCGTCGGAATTGATGTTTGAATTTTTGGGTCTCTATCTCTCGTTCGTCTATCGTGAAGGCAAACACCTAGCGTATTTGGCTCTTGTGCTGTCATGCGCTTGCATAAGTCATGCCCAGCCTCCAACGGGCAACCCCGGCCTACCGGATCGAGTACCGTCGGCGCTTGATAAAGGAGTCGTTAAGCCGGATGCCTTTTATCTTCGGGATTCCGGCGGCAACTACATCTTTGTGCCGAATTTGCGTTACGAGGAATTCGAACGACTTCTTAGGTCGCAGAAGCCATTATTGGATCCACAGCTCCCAACACATCAAATTTTGAATTGGGATATTGTGGGTGACGTGCAAGGTGGATTGGCAAAGTGG
>JBILTA010000840.1:0-7898 GCA_044371785.1 Pirellulaceae bacterium
CACTTTCGCCTTAGCGTTCGGGGAGCAACAACTCTTGATAGGGCTGCAGCAAGAGGTTTTTTTCGCGGAAGTATCCGCAACCAAAGATGTTTTGCTTGGGCTCTTTAGGATTGCGTAGCTGGGGGGAGTGACACCATTCTTTCGAGCCCATTCCACTCGTTCTTCAGGGGTGTGGCAGCAACAGCTCGTCCAGCATTGAAACGCCGATTTACAACCGCAATGACATGTTTGGCAAGGGTAAGCGACTGAATCATCGCTCGATGAGAGATCGAGGTGGAAGATAGGGATTGGCATGGTGGAAATGCAGAACGCCAGCAGCACAAGCAAGGAAACTATTTTCCTTGTGTGAAACAACGGGGCAACGTATTTCAGCAAAAACTGCCAACCGGCCAAAGTTATGCCACTCTTTAGGGAACTGAATCAAGATTCGACTCAGCTCGCTCTCCACGTCCTGAATTGTATTGAACCCAGTGTCATAAGCAACCACTCACGGGGAGTTGCGACAAATCGGTCACATCTTCAAAGGAGCGACTCGCTGAATAACTTGACTAGCCATTCGGTCGGTTCGATTCCACAAGATAACCTAACAAGGCCTTCGTCGATTCCCAGGATCGCTTTTTCGGTTGCCGACAATCCACGATGGCTTGTTGAAGCGGGATGACTGAAAGTTGTTTGACTTTCGCCTAGCGAAGGGCAAAACGGTATGGTCTCTTTCATGCGAGCCATCAGACGATTGACGGCCTCTCCTCTCCCTTTTAAGCGGAAAGATAGTACATGCCCATAACGGCCCGCCAATTGACGTGTGGCCAAGTCGTGCTGCGGATGAGCTTGCAAGCCAGGGTAGAAAACGGTTTCAATCGCTGGATGCTCCGAGAGAAACTCAGCCAACCGTAAAGCGTTCTGGCATGCCTGTTGAATCCGCAGGGGGAGCGTTGTTAGGCCCCGCTGGGTGAGCCAACAATCGAGTGGACTGCTTGCCATACCGAGCATACTGCACAGCGATTGAATGTTGCCCCACGCGTGAGCCTTACCGCAGATGAGTCCCAACATGACATCGCCATGTCCGCAAACAAATTTGCTCAGACTTTCCATCACCAGATCGGCCCCTAGTTCCAAGGGACGACAGAGCAGCGGCGTGGCGAATGTGTTGTCGATCAGCAGCACCCCATTACGTTGGTGGGCGATGTCGGCTAGGGTTGGGATGTTGGCAATTTCTAGGCAAGGGTTCGCGATTGTCTCTGCGACTAGCATTTTGAACTTCGGATGCTCACAGGCTGCTGCTATGGCAACTTGATCTTGCACATCAACTTGTTGTGATGTGATACCCCAACGCTGTAATTCGTGACCGGCAAGCTGCAGAGTTTTGCCATAGAGTTGACGCGATAAAACGACATGATCGCCCGGATTGAGTTGCCCCAAAAATGCCAAGCCTAGTGCCGACATACCTTGCGCGGTCAACAGTGTTTTTTCTGCTTGATGTAAGGCTCCCAACTGATCTGCTAGTGAAGAAGCGTTGGGGTGCCCATCGCGACGATAGACATAACCCGAACCTGGTTGCCCTAACATAGCATCGGCTTGCTGTGGGCTTTCACACTCCCACACAACACTTAGATGAATCGGTTGCGTATGAGGATGCCCGGTGGATATCTTGGGCAAAGGTGGATGCGAGCAGATCGCCTCAAGCTGAGCATTGCTGAGTGGCTTTATGGAGGGCGTGGAGTCCAGAGGGTTGCTTGACATGTTATGGAGATTGGTGGCTGGCGTTATGCGGTTCAAAACAAAAAAACTCTTCAGGCAGTTACGCCCGAAGAGTTTTTGTAAGAAGCTTATTGTAGAACGATTATGTTCTATGGCAAATCGTTTCTCTAGCGACCGTTGAATTCAACCAGTTGCGTGTTGGCATCTTGCGAGAGCTTGGCCAAAACTTCAGAAACATATTGACGATCGCTTTCGCTGAGGCGACGGAAAGGGACCGTGGTCGTGTTGCCATTGTCTTTGAGCAAACGAACGCTGTCACCGTAGATGACGATCAGCTTAGCATTTACGGAATAGTTGCCCGTGTTGTCTTTCCAGTTCCGATAGCTGCTGTCTTTGAAGAGATCATCAGCATCACCACTCGAATCTGTTTTTGGTGCGTCAGCAGGTGCATCCGCTGGAGCATCTGGTTCTGGTGTGCCGAATAAGTCATCAGCTTCTTCAGCAGGAGCAGCTGGCTTGTCAACTGCAGGTGCTTCTGGTTCCCCAAACAGGTCGTCAGCAGCCTTTTCAGCTGCAGGCGCTTCAGCAGCAGGAGCCTCAGCAGCAGGTTCACCGAAAAGATCGTCAGCAGCAGGTTCAGCTGGTTTTTCTGCAGCAGGTGCATCGGCGGCAGGTGCTGGTTCACCGAAGAGATCATCGGCAGCCGCTGGTTCTACGGCAGCTGGCGCATCCGCAGCAGGTGCTGGTTCAGGTTCACCGAATAAATCGTCCGCTGGAGCAGGTTCGGCAGGAGCGGGTGTGTCTACGGCAGGAGCAGGTTCGACAGCTGGTGCTTCAGCGGCAGGTGCTTCAGCGGCAGGTGCAGGTTCGCCGAATAGGTCATCCGCAGCTGCTGGCTCAGCTGCAGGTTCAGCTGCTGGTTCGAGAGCAGGAGCAGGCTCGACAGCAGGTGCAGGCTCGACAGCAGGTGCAGGCTCAACAGCAGGAGCAGGCTCGGCAGCAGGAGCAGGTTCTACAGCAGGAGCAGGTTCTACAGCAGGTGCAGGTTCTACAGCAGGTGCAGGTTCGGCAGCAGGTGCAGGTTCGACAGCAGGAGCAGGTTCGACAGCAGGAGCAGGTTCGGCAGCAGGTGCAGGCTCGACAGCAGGAGCAGGTTCGGCAGCAGGTGCAGGCTCAACAGCAGGTGCAGGCTCGACAGCAGGTGCGGTCTCAGGTGCTGCAGGTGTAGGAGCGGTTTCGGGTGCAGCTGGAGCAGAGCTCTCGGTTGGAGTGGTTGCGGTGCCACAGCATGGATCGGCAGCTATGGTTTCGCAAGGCGATGGGCAGGCTGGTTCACAAACGGTGGGGCAGCAGGCAGTTCGTTTAGGTAGGCAGCGGCCAAAGAATCGGCCAGCAAATGCGGTGTTAAAAGACACGGTAACGCACAGGGAGGCCACCAGCGAGAGGCGGAGCCAGTGGAAAAAGCGTTTGGACATGGTCCATTTTCTCCAGGTTTGAAAAGCTCGATACATTCGATACAAGTTGTAGAATCTACGCGTTATGCTAATTCAGATGCTTCACTTCAGCAAGAAAAACGTGTGATTAGCGTGTTCGGTTCTGGGGCGATTGGCCGCCAAGTTCTTTGGATTTAGCTCTTTTGGAGGGTGAAACCAAAGAGTGGTAGCCAATATGGAAGTTTCGCTCGCGGAATAGCATCATGCAGTGCCGATCCCGTAAAATGATATCTTTCAATCGTGTAAAATTGGGATCAATGATTCGAGTTTGCGGGTTACAACGTCCCGAGCGGTTTGCCCCGCGAGGTTGTTGGTTTGTTCGGCATTGCTCTGTATTAGTGAGACGAGCAATGGGTTGGGGATGTTGTAGCGGGGCCAGGAGCTGCGAGGCCAGGAGTACCGGACGATGGTAGGGAAGCTGAGGCCGATTCGAGCCTCGAGAAGTCTCGAACGCAAATGCTTGGTCTATTTTAGCCTGGCACTGCTGTCGTCTGTATTCTTAGCCTTTTGGTGTGTGCAGATGGTCGCAGAATCTTTGGTGCGAGCCACTACGCAGCAAGCAGCTAGAGACTTTGCCAATACTTCGGTCGGTTGGCGTCATCTAACAGCCGTGAGTCTAGGTGGCACGCGTCGTGATCGAAGCTTTGCTGGAAAGGCTTTCGGTGAACCGGTTGGACAGCGCGAGCTGCTGATGTTGCGCAAGTACATGCTCAATCAAGAGTATCAATCGCAAATTTTGATGCTCGAAAATGATGCTGGTTTCGACCTTCCCAATGCGGCTTTGCCGGCGTCCGACGATGAACGTGAAATTTTGATAGAACTCGAGGAGCGATATCGAGAGCGTCTCAATCGAATCGAAACCGTTCTCAATAATCCAACGGCTGCTGCCAGTACGCCCATCGAGACCGAGACTAAAGAGAAGTGGTTGGATCCCAACGCTGATCCAATTTTTATTGAGCGTGGGCCCACGGAAGGTTATTACCTTTACTATCATCCCGTTTTTTTTCATGAACCAGCTTGTCTCGATTGCCATGGTAAATTGCCAGAAGAAGCTGCTCCACTGCCAGCGATTTTAGCCCCTGGTGCTGGTGCCGCAGGAAAGTCCCCTGAGAATAGCAACGCTGCGAGCCCAGCTGTCGTTGATAGTTCCGGTTTATTGGGAGGCACAACAGAACAGCCTTTATTAACAGGCGGTGCCTTGGCTCAAGATGCTGCCAACGCAACTGTTGGTTCAAGTGGCAATGCGCCCCCGGTAGCACCCGGATTAAGTCTCAATGAGCAGTCCCCATTTCGTGTTGTGCGGGTGATGATTCCCTATGCATCTACGCAAGTTGCGTCGACCTGGACTCTGTCGGTGATGATCGCGATGGGTATGATGACCGTGGCGGTAACATTGCTGGTTTTGCATTGGATTCTGAGGCTTTTAGTGATTAGCCCACTGTCTTACCTGCACGACATCAGTGAAGAGATCTCGCGCGGTAATAGTTCGCTACGAGCGGACATTAACACCGATGATGAGTTTCATGAGCTTGGCGAAGCGTTCAACCGAATGTTGCGGCATCTAACGGAAACTCAAGATCAATTGAAAAACTTAAATCAAGCTCTTGATCAAAAAGTTGATCAGCTAGCGCAAATGAACTTGCATCTGTATGAAGCGAACCGACTCAAGAGTGACTTCTTGGCGAATATGAGTCATGAATTGCGCACGCCATTAAATAGTATTATTGGTTTCAGCGAAGTGCTACAAAGTTTTGATTCGCTCAACGATCGGCAAAAAAGATACGCTGCCAACATTCAACGCAGTGGTAAAACGTTGCTTGAGATGATCAATGACATTCTCGATTTGGCTAAGGTGGAAGCAGGCAAGATGCAGGTGCGGCCGATCGGTTTTCAAATTGCTGGCTTGGTGACAGCTCAGTGTGACGCAGTTCGTGGTTTGGCCGATGACAAAAACATTGATCTACAGGTTGAACTCAAAGCGGGTCTTGCTGAAGTTTGGCAAGACCAAACCAAGATTCAGCAGATCCTTACCAACTTGCTCTCAAATGCCATCAAGTTTACTCCAGAAGGTGGTTTGATCACTGTGACAGCAGGAGTTGTGGATCAGGATCGTTTTTATGTCAGCGTCGCGGACACCGGGGTGGGGATTGCGGAGGAAGATCTACAGGTGATCTTCGAGAAGTTCCGTCAGAGTCGGACGGTTTTGCAGGGGGATGGCTTGACCCGCGAGTACTCTGGCACAGGATTGGGGCTTTCCATTGTCCGGGAGCTTTGCAAGTTGCTTGGGGGCGAGATTCGTTTATCGAGTCAGTTGGGGCGCGGGAGTGTGTTTCAGGTGGTGTTGCCAATTCGATTCGAGTCGTCGCAGGCGGCCGACGTGGGGCAGACCGAGGTTGAGCCGACATTAGCCGTCGATCGGGTTTGATGCGCGGCATTGGATCGTCTCCTGCTAGGTGCACTTCTTTTGGATGTGGTTCTTTAGTGGACACTTTTTTGGGTGTGCCTTCAGTTCTTCGCCGATAGCTCGCTTGTAGGCTCAGTGGGCTGCTGCCAATCTGGCAGCTGAGAGTAGCTAGGGCTCCTCGCAGCGTTTGAGATTGGGGGACGTTTGATTTCCTAAGAGTCGACTCAGCAACGACTTAATAGATTTTTGGTGTTTTGGTACGGAACTTGCTCTCAACGGCTCGCACTGCAAAAGCTGCCAAAAAAGCGGCTCTCAAGACCGGGGACTCTCAGGAGGTACTTCGGATCATGTTGTGGCGAATGCCGGCGAAATCGGCTGGCGTCGAAGCAGTTTATTAGGCCTAAGTGCGAGAAACGCGGGCTGAACCAACGAAACAACTTGGCGAATTCGAACAATTAGATGGTTTTGCCTTGGCAGGCAAGTGTGAGGGCGAACGTGGCCAACACTGTCTGGGGCAAGAGTAAGGAGAATTGAAAGTGGCAAAGCAGATTGTCTTTGATGATGAAGCACGGCAGCCGCTGTTGGCGGGCGTCACGAAACTGGCCAAAGCGGTAAAGAGCACCTTGGGCCCACGTGGCCGAAATGCTGTGTTGGATAAAGGTTGGGGTTCTCCCAAGGTCACCAAGGACGGTGTGACAGTTGCAGAAGAAATCGAATTGGATGATCCCTTTGAAAACCTCGGGGCCCAGTTGGTAAAGGAAGCAGCCAGCAAGACCAATGATGTTGCTGGCGACGGCACCACCACTGCCACCGTCTTGGCTGAAGCCATTTATCGCGAAGGTCTGAAGATGATCTCCGCTGGAGCTGACCCGATGGCTCTTTCTCGCGGTATCCACAAAGCGGTGGAAGCTGTGGGCAACGAAATTCGCAAGATGTCGATTGCCATCGATGAGAAGAGCAAGAAAGAAATTAAGCAAGTTGCCACGATCGCCGGCAATAATGACCCAGCCATTGGCGAAGTTTTGGCTGATGCTTTCATCAAGGTTGGCAAGAACGGTGTGATCACTGTTGAAGAAGGCCGCGGCAGCGAAACAACGGTCGAAGTTGTTGAAGGTATGCAGTTCGATCGCGGTTACCTTTCTCCTCACTTTGTTACCAATCAAGAAGAAGTGACGGTCGAGCTGGAAGATTGCTACTTGCTCATTCACGAAGAAAAGATCAGCAGCAACAAAAAAATGATTCCGTTGCTCGAAGCAATCAGCAAGTCGAAGAAACCATTGTTGATTATTGCTGAAGACGTTGATGGCGAAGCGTTGGCAACTTTGGTTGTCAACAAGATGCGCGGCATTCTAAACGTTGCAGCGGTTAAGGCTCCTGGTTACGGTGATCGACGCAAGGCTATCTTGGGCGATATTGCTGTTTTGACCGGTGCTCAGCCAATTTTCAAGGATCTTGGTATCGATTTGGAAAGCGTCAAGCTTAGCGACTTGGGTCGCGCCAAGAAGATTAAAATCACCTCCGAAGAAACTTTGATCGTCGGTGGGGCTGGCAAGAAAGATGCTGTGGAAGCTCGAGTTGTTCAGATTCGTAACGAAATTGGTATGACCGATTCCGATTACGATCGTGAAAAGTTGCAAGAGCGTTTGGCCAAGTTGGCTGGTGGTGTCGCTCAAATCAATTGCGGTGCTGCTACCGAAACCGAAATGAAAGAACGCAAGGCATTGTTGGAAGACGCGAAGAGCGCCACCCAAGCAGCCCTTGAAGAAGGGATCGTTCCCGGCGGTGGAGTTGCGTTGCTACGTTGCGAAGGTGCTCTGAAGAAGTTGGATGTTTCCGGCGACGAAGCTCTTGGTGCTAAGATCATTGCCAATGTGCTTGAGTATCCATTGCGTACCATCGCCAATAATGCTGGCTTAGATGGTGCAGTTGTCGTTAATCGCGTTCGTCAGCAAAAGGTTAAGACCGAAGGCTATGACGCAAACGCAGATAAATATTGCGACATGGTGAAGTCAGGTATTATCGACCCAGCCAAAGTTGTACGAACTGCTTTGGTAAACGCTTCCAGTGTAGCTGCTTTGTTGCTCACTACCGAATCTTTGGTAACCGACATTCCAAAGGAAGAGGAAGAGCAAGGCCACGGCCATCATGATCACGGCGGTGGCATGGGTGGCATGGGCGGCATGGGCGGCATGGGTGGCATGGGTGGCATGGGCGGCATGGACATGGGCGGCATGATGTAGTTCGTCCCCTGCGATCCCGTTCGACAAGTTCAAAACAAAAACATATTCGTTTGCAAATAAGGA
>JBILTA010000234.1:0-7887 GCA_044371785.1 Pirellulaceae bacterium
AGCTTGGTCCGAGTTGATCCAACGTTATGAAGGTCGACTCCTTGCGTTTATTGATAGCCGGGTCGGTGATCGCGCTACGGCCGAAGACATTGTGCAAGAAACCTTTATTGGGTTTCTAAATAGCCTTCCCAATTACGACGGCAATCGCCCCTTGGAAAGTTACCTGTTTGCGATCTGTTCGTTCAAATTGACCGACCACTTGCGCCGCAATGGGCGGCGACCCGCAATCTCACTTGACCAGGGTAAAGATGACCAAGGCTGGTCCGATGTTTCAGGCCGCTTTCAAGGCGCCAGTTCCATCGCTCGCAGCAGCGAACGCCGCAAGCTCGAAGACAAAGCGGTGACCGATGCCCTCAAAGAGCAAATTGCCAAATGGAAAGAGAAGGGCGAATGGCAAAAACTAATGTGCCTGGAATTGTTGTTCGTGGCGGGAGAGCCCAACAAACGGACAGCCGAATTGCTCGGTGTCACCGAACAACAAGTCGCTAATTGGAAAGCAGACTTTATCTCTAGAACGCGAACACTCATCGCGCGACAAAATTTGGATGCGGAAGTATTCCCAGAACTCCATTCCCAAGAATAGCTTCCCTGCGCGTCATGAGATTCCATTCTCATGAGATGCAACGGATGTATTGCATCGTGCGGCTACCATCCAAATCATCCATCGAATCGAGAACTCTTCCCCCGCGATCTAATCTCAGCGCTGCGCTAATGACATCCTGTCGTTAACGCAGCTTGTGAGATTGTTCTTATCGCAGCGAGCGAGTTCGAGCTACATCCATGTAGCTTAGCGACCGATCGTAGGAGGATTGTCTGCGAGGAAATCGCGTGGGCCACGAGTGGTGTAATATGGATATCCAACCGTTGCGGCCTGTGGCCCACCCTGCTGAGCTTGAGCATGGTGAGGATATCGGCTGTGACTGATGTGACTTTGATAATCAGTACCACCACGCTGCCAGCCAATGGTGCATGGGCGGCATCCGGTTCCTACTCCGCACTGGTTGCAATCGCGGCGAAGATGACAGCCAGTTGAGGCCAACAGCGCCAACATGGAAAAAGCCAGCAAGCAACGTTTCATAATCTTTATCCCTTCGACGATTCGACAATACGCTCGACTTGCTGCTAGAAATCGGCGCGTTACGTAGCGCAAGATTGGTAAAACCGTTGTTTTCAGACCTAGAAAAGAAATCACCCCAGTTTTCTTTTTACTGATCCAAAAACTCAACTCAAGCTACCCAAACCTCCAAGCCCCCTCGATAATCGGCCGGCTTGCGTTGCATTGAGCCCCCGGCTGGGGTAGCATTTTTGCTCCAGTCCCTATCCCAGAACCAAATTGCGCTCTTACCCTCCTATTCCCCTCTTCTCCAGTTTTCTGATCGCCGCGAGGCCGATTGTCGTTATGTTCGTAACTCCCCATTCAAGCCGCCGTACTTTTCTGGGCCAGCTCGCCACTGGCTTCGGTACCACGGCTTTGCATGGTCTGTTGCAAAGTGGTGGTCACGCGCAAGAACCGAATCCATTAACGAAACGTGCAATTGATCCACTGAATCCCTACACATCTCGTCCCTCCGATTTTCCAGCCCGAGCCAAATCGGTCATCTTTCTGTTTATGGTTGGCGGACCATCCCAAATCGATACCTACGATTACAAACCGCTCCTACAAAAACTCGAAGGCGAGAAGGTCCCTGCCGCGATTCGAGCTGCAGTCGAAAAAACGAAACACGCAAATGTTTTTCATGGCTGCAAAGAAGAATTGATGGCCAGCCCCTACAGTTGGCAACGTTACGGGGAAACTGGGCGTTGGGTCAGCAGCCTTTTCCCCGAAACCGCCAAACACATTGATGACCTATGCATCATCCATTCACTTCAAGCGGATTCTAACAATCATGCGCCTGCTAGTTATCAGTTGCACACCGGCGATGTTCGTAGTGGTAAAGCGAGTCTAGGGTCGTGGCTCACTTATGGCTTGGGGTCCGAGAATCAAGACCTTCCTGGTTATGTTGTTCTATTTGACGCCGGCCCGTTAGGTGGCGCGGCAAACTATGGCAACGGCTTTTTACCTCCCGCCTTTCAGCCGACTCGCCTGCGCGACCAGGGCCCCACAGTACTCGACCTTTTGCCTGCCGATCGTTACGCACAAGGCCAACGCGAAAGCCTGGACCTGATTCATCAACTCAACTTACAACATCGCGCTCAGTTGGGTGAGTTCGGCTCGCTGGATGCTCGAATTGCATCGTATGAGCTGGCGTATCGTATGCAAACCGCTGCCTTCGAGGTGGGCGAGTGGAATCGAGAAACACAATCGACTTTGCACAATTATGGTATTGATCACACCGATGCTCGAACGCAAAGCTTTGGTCGTAAATGCCTGATGGCTCGTCGCTTGGTCGAACGCGGAGTGCGTTTCGTTCAACTCTATGACATGCCCGATAAAGATGGTTGGGATGCTCATGATCGTTTGACTAAGAACCATGATCCACGTGCTCGATGGACCGATCGGCCAGTTGCAGGGTTGCTACAAGATCTCAAACAACGTGGCCTGCTCGATTCAACCTTAGTTATCTGGGCCAGTGAATTTGGTCGCACTCCCATGATGCAAGGTAGCCAGGGACGACAACACAACGCAGCTGGCTTCACGATCTGGATGGCCGGCGGTGGCATCAAACCAGGAATCACGGTCGGAGCGACCGACGAAATTGGTCTAATGGCCGTCGATCGCCCCATTCAGTTTCGTGATCTGCATGCCACGATACTCACTGCGATGGGACTCTCGTTTGAAGATTTGTTTTTTGAAATCAATGGACGACAAGAGCGCATCACTGGTGTAGCGGGGACTGCTAAACCCATCCTGGATATTCTTGCCTAAACGAACTGAACCACTTTTTGCATTTGACACGCATGAACGATTCGCCTCATCTCACTAAGCCAGCTCTCAACACGCTGCTGCATTGCTGCGCGCTGATAGGCTTCATCATGTGGGGCGAGAATCTTGTATGGGCAATCGACGAAAATAACGCTCCATCGAATGAAGTAACACTGGAACAACGTGCCATCGCATTGCTTCAAGAAAAATGTGCCAACTGTCATGGCGTCGAGAAAAGAGAAGGGGAGTTCAGTGTTGCAACTCGCCAAGACTTAGTTCAAGGCGGCACTCTCGGTACAACCCTGGCTATAAAGAAGGGAGAACCATCGCTCCTTCTCAAAGTCATTCGAGGAGAATTGGAGGGCTTGGAAATGCCCCCCAAAAATCCACTTTCTCTTGCCGAGATTGAACTCATCCAAGCTTGGATAGCAGCAGGGGCACTTTGGCACTCCGATTCTATTGATCCTCCAACTACCTCCACTATACAACCCCTCAAACGCTTAGGTTCAGCCTGGGAAGATGCTAATAACCCAGTACGAAAACGCTGGTTCGGTGAGCGACTCAACCTCTGGTCGCTCAATCCACTCACCACACCTCCCATCGAAATCGATACCGGCGACTCAGTACCCACTGCGGCCGCTTTGAGCTCCGATTCTGATTCGCACAATCTTATCAATCCGATCGATGCTTTCGTCGATCTCCGACGTCGTCAACTCGGGATTATAGCGCCTGCTCGCGCTGATAAAGCCACCCTGATGCGTCGCTTGTACGTCGATCTAACCGGCTTGCCACCGAAACATGAAAACGTTCAACGTTTCATGGAATCGCAAGAGCCTGAAGCTTATCAGAGAATGATCGACCTGTTACTTGCATTACCCGCATACGGTGAGCACTTTGGCCGATTATGGCTCGACGTAATTCGGTACAGCGACAGTAATGGCTTTGATTGGGACGAATTTCGTCCCCAAGCTTGGCGTTTTAGAAACTATATCATCGACGCTTGGAATGAAGATCTTCCTTACGATCAGTTTGTTATAGAACAACTTGCTGGTGATGAACTTATTGAAGGCAAACCGCAAGATCCAACTGATATCCGGCGTTTGATTGCGACTGGCTTTCTTCGACTTGGCCCGTACGATAACGCAGCTCCGTTATTCAATGAACAAGATCGAAGTCGTGCTGAATTTCTATCCGACATCACGGAGACCACAGGCAGTGCTTTCTTGGGCCAGACGTTAGCCTGCTGCCGTTGTCATGATCACAAAACGGATCCGTGGCTTCAAAGTGACTACTATCGGTTCAAGGCTTTCTTCTCCGCAGTGGAGTTTGGTGATCAAACGCCGCTAGAAGTCGAAAAACGTGAATACGAAATCAACGCCCATAACCAAAAAGTTGAAACGGATATCGCTCCGCTGCAGCAACAATTGGATGCCTTATCAAAAGACAAGAATCCCAACGCAGAAACACAGTCACGACTCGACACATTAAAGAGCCAAATTCAACAACTCAAAGAGGCGTTGCTACAACCACAAACCGGCCTAATTGTTCGGGAAGAACTAAACAAAGTCCCAGCTACGTTTATTTTCTATCAGGGTGATCATCAAGCTCAACGCGAACAAGTCGAACCTGGTGTCCCCGCGATGTTTGCACCAGAGCCCCTGCAAGTTGAATCAACCAACCGCACTACAGGTCGTCGCTTGGCGCTCGCAAAATGGATAGCCTCACCGCAAAATCCATGGACAGCTCGTGTCATGGTAAATCGAATTTGGCAATTCCATTTTGGTGAAGGACTTGTCCGTACTTCCAATGACTTGGGGTGGTCTGGCGAAGCTCCCGAATCGATTGAGCTGCTGGACTGGTTAGCTGCCGAGTTGATACGCAACCACTGGTCGATCAAACATATCCAGCGGCTTATCGTTTCAAGTCGTACCTACCAAGAAGCCACGGTCGTTGGTGGTTGGCCACGAAAACTAAAACGCTTAAGTGCCGAACAACTTCGTGATTCAATGTTAACCGTAAGCGGTCTTATGCAAACTCGACAAGCAACGTCTCCCATTTGGCCACCTGTCCCTGAAGATGTGCTCAAAGCCAATCCTGCCACGTTGGACGATAATGAAACTAGGACCAAAGGCTGGTATCCATCAGCATCATCCGAGCAGACAGTCCGCTCCGTTTATCTGGTCCAAAAGCGAACGATCCGAGTCCCCTTTATGGAGACCTTCGACCTTCCCGACAATTCGGTTTCTTGCGGCTGTAGAACCGTCAGTATTGTCGCTCCTCAAGCCCTTTCGTTGCTCAATGGGGAGTGGGGAATCGATGCCGCAGAAGCTTTGGCCCGGAAAATACAAGGGGAAGAGCCCGACTCAGCTTCCCAACAGATCATCATGGCCTATCAGGCTATTTTTCAGCGAGAACCTAGCGACATAGAGCAGCAAAGCTGTGTACAATTTTTAGAGAAGCGAACATTGGCCGAACTGACCCGAGCTCTCTTGAATACCAACGAATTCGCGTTTGTCGAATAAAATCTGGCAGGTAATGAACCATGCGTGGAAGCGGCGAAAATCCATTTGCACCTGTGAGCAAAAATCAAGGTGTTCGGTTCAGCCTCCGTTTTCTCCTGCTCCTGAATGTCGTTTTCACTTGTGCAGCTGCTGGCTTGGCCTTTGTTTCCCGCGTTCCTTCGGTGTCTGAAGAGTTCAACTCCTGGCTTGGTCGAGCCAACTCGACACCGGCAGACAACAGCCGAACCTCGCAAGTTATTTTTGTGTTTGCTGTTTATGCTATGCCACTCTTCATGGCTATCATTGTTTGGGTTTTCAGCCTCGGTATCCAATGGCTACAGCGGGTAATGCCACGTCCCGAACCAGATTCCGACGAATAACCCCCTCGAATCTACCATATCCCCTCCTTCTCTTGGGCGAATGGTGAGTACAATAGGGAAGTGGTAGGCGCTAACCTGCAAACCAATCAACGTGCATTCGCACTTGTACAGCAACTTCACCAACGGATGATCTAGCTCCATGGATCCGTTTCAACGATTTCTCGGCCTTGCTCCTGGTAACCGTTCGCTTACGCTTTTCCATTTGATCGGCGTTGCGGATGGTGAGTCAGACCCCAACGTTCTAAAGGCCGCCTTTCAGAAGGTGGCTACGCAACTCAAACAAGCCGATCGAAGCGTTGATCCCGAGGGTTGGAAGACGGTTGTGGAACGCGTGAAGAAGGCTCAAGCCGTTCTTCTGTCCCCAGAGGCGAATGCAAAATATTTTGCTGATCTCAAGGCTCGCTCAGTGACACCTCCGCCAGTGACACCTCCGCCACGCGAAGCAAAAGTTGAGGCACCACCTCAAGCGGATCTGCTTTCCGACCTTGTACCACTTTTGCCGACCGGCGATCCAAGTGCAGCACTCGATATTGCATTACTAGAATCATCAACGGCCGTAGCAACGGCTCCTTGGTTTGCCCCGAGTGAAGTCCGCATCCAAAGCCTCTCCAAGGAACTCGCTGCGATCGGCGTTCCGCAGCCATCGCTGACCGCATCGTCCATCGGCGCGCCGGCTATGAATGTGACCAAGCCCCTACTGAAAAAGCCGACACGAGCCAAGTCGAGCGCACTTTCGCGAGCCATGCCCCTGATCGCGTTATTCACATGTGCGTTTGGTGTCCTCGGCTTTGGAGGATATATGCTCTATTCCTCCAATCAAAAAACACAAATCGCTCAAGCCCCTCCGAATAATCCTGTCAATCCACAACAGCCACAAGCGCCAGTTAAAGTTGATCCCATCATGGGCAACTTGGCACCAAATAATCCTAACACGAATCGCCCACCTCGCCGTAGTGGTCTCCCTGGTGTGAACGAAGAAGGCGCCCCAGTCGAGCCGATGAACGAACTACCGCCTGTTCAAAAGTCGGATGATGGGACAGTGGGTGACGATGGCATGAATGAAAAACCTGCCGACGACGGAATGAAACCCGCCGAAAACGAAATGGCAGATAAACCCGAAGAACCAACTCCAGGGCCCATGGAGCCTGAGAAGCCGACAGGAAACTTGGGGGACCTTGTAAACAACAGCGAGAAACCTGACGCTCCTAAGCCTGACGAGAATATGTCGAACGAACCGATGACTGAACCAGAAGAGAAGCCAACAGCGGCTCAGCTCAAACAGTTCTCTGATGCAATGAATTTAGCTCGAAAACAGTTGGCTCCACGCGCCCTCGACAAATTTGAGGCGGCAATCGTCAAAGCAGAACCCAATGCGGTTTCCCCAAAGCAAAAGAAACAACTCGAACGATTGAAGACCATGGGTGATGCAGTCAAACGTTATGAACAAGCATTATTGACAACGATCGCTTCACGCAGTGCGGGCGAAAACATTCAAGTGAAAAATACGGTGGTCGGTTGGGTCGAAGGGAACGACAACAAATTCAAAGTGCGTGTCGGTGGAGAAACTCAGTCGTACACTACCATCACAGCGCCACTTGGGCTTTCCAATGCCTTGGTCGACCTTTCGATCAGCCCAGACGATTCAACAACCAAGTTATCGAAAGCGTGCGTTGCGTTGCTCAGCTCCAAAGTTGCTGCTCGCGAAGAAGTTAACAAGTGGCTCGAAGAATCCGTCGCAGCAGGCTTGATTGAAAGCGACTTCCGCTCTGTTATTGATGAAAAATACGACGAAAGCGAATGAGCCATAGATCGCCTACTGCACAGGACAGGGGCGAATTTCTAGTCGTAGCCTTCAAGTATTGCCACCAGCAGGCATCATGAACAACATCGCAAGAAATCAGCAAGACCTAAACCAACACGTACAATTGTACGTGTACTGCAACAAGCCCAGTTGAACAAGCCCAGTTGAACAAGCCCAGTTGAACAAGCCCAGTTGAATAAGCCCAGTTGAATAAGCCCAAGTGAACAAACCCAGGTGATCAAGCCCAGGTGATCAAGCTTTTCGACGTCGGCTGTGCCGTGGAAAACCGACGCTAACACGTTCGGCTGATGGTCATGCGATCGCATCCGCGACTGAACCAAT